>DALYYK010000116.1:0-7584 GCA_031983305.1 Candidatus Fimivivens sp.
CGATGTTGCGGCGCATAGCCTCGGCGCGGGCTTTTGCCACAGCCACCTCCTGTCTGGGGGCGCACTCGGTGCAGAGCATCTCATCCTCGTTGTAACAGGCGTCGCAGGCCCATTGACGACAGCCGTGGCAGCGGTGGAAATGGGATTTCGCTTCGTTTTGCGCCCGCTCGAAGGCTTTTTCATGTTCCTTCTGCCATTCGGGGCTCATGCCCTCAAATCGCTCGGACAGAATATCGCCGCCGCGTTCCAGCGAATAGCCAAGCCGCCCCAAGCCGCCGCCCAGCAGACTGCCCAGCGCACCCGCGCCTCTGGCAAGCCCGCGCAGGCCCTGCCCCTTTTTATAGGTTTCCGACTCCACAAAGCTGCTTCTATAACCGTCCTGACAGACGTCGCAATAGAAGGTAAACTGAAATCCGGCCTCGGTGGAATTGTCCTCATAATTTCTCGTAAAGGCTTGTAACACAGTTCCTCACCTCTTTCCCGGTTTGATCTTTTTGCCACAGGCGGTGCATTGGGTGTTTTCAAAGAATTGCAGCGCCTTGCAGCGGGGGTTTTGGCAGACAACCATGAGACTTGCGCCGCAAGCCGAACACCGCTCCTGCACAAAGGTTTGTTTCCCGCAAGCGGGACAAGGGATATGCAGGTTTCTGCCGCAGCCCGCGCACACCGCCTCATCGGTTTGAATCGACCGCAGGCAGGCGGGGCAGTGGTATCCAAAGGGACTCATGCTCCGGCAGGCGGGACAGAATCTGGCGTCCCGGTCAATGAGTGCGCCGCAGTGGATACAGCTCTGACGATAGGTAGCCATGCCTATTCCTCCTGTTTGGCGCCGCATTCGCCGCAAAACCGTATTCCGGGGGACAGCGGCGCGCCGCATCGGTTGCATTTAGCGGCCCCCAGTTTGGCGCCGCATTCCTGACAGAACTTTGTGCCTTCCGGATTGTAGTCGCCACATTGGGGGCAAGTGCGGGCGGCGTCCTGCGCCTGTCGGGCTATGTCCTTTGCATTTTTCTCCGCCTGCGCACAGGTCAGCCTTTTCTGCGCTTCCGATACATTCTCCTGAATGAGCCGCAGTTTGTTCTCCAGATCGGGAAACCGGCCCGCGCCCTGGGCAAGCGCCTGACGGCCGATCTGGGCGTAGGTCTCAGTTTCCTGCTGTTGCAGCGCGCTTAGCTCCGACTGCGCCGTCATCAGTTTTAAGTCAGGGTCATCCTGTGGCATGAAGCCGGAAAGCCCTTTCATCAGGCCCCCAAGCCCGCCAAATAAATCACTCATACACTCTGCTCCTTTCCATCCGCCTCCTCATACTGGGAAGCGCCGCACACCGTACAGAATTGGGCGTCCCGCAGCAGGTCGGCGCCACACGCCTGACAGATGCGGGGGGCGCAAACCGTACACATCATCCGGTTCTCGTTGTAATGCTCGTCGCAGACCCACCGACGGCAGCAGCCACAGCGATTGAAGTGCCGGCGGGCGTCCTGCTCGGCTAGGGGGAATGCTTCGCCACGGGTCGGCCCGGGAAACATCGGCGTCGTATAACTGTGGTCGCACAGCTCACAGGAAAAGGTGAACCGATATCCGCTCTCAAGCTGCTCCGTCCGGCACTTTGGGGTGAATTTGACGGGGTTTCTATCCATTTGAGCCACCCTTACTTTCCGATTCCCGCTCCAACAGGATTTCAGCAATGAATCTGCGGAGTTTTTCCAGTTTTCCCACGTCCATTTTCTCAATCGTTCGAATGATTTCTTCCTCCAGAGCCTGCTTGCGGGTGTCCCCCATTGCGCATCCTCCTTTCTTGCGGTCGCTTGACTAAGTTAGAGTTTCTTGGTATCCTTTTTACAAAAGATTCCCACACAGCGAAAGTGCGTTTTTCCTCTGGTTACCATAAACATAGCGGATTATTCGCAATCTGTAATCATCCTGAGGATGATTTTCAGCAAAAAGAAGGTTGATTTTCGGGATGATTTTTCAAAATGACTGTGTCACGGTTATTAAGGAGGTATATGAAGGTGAAATTCAGGAAAATCGTGCTGCTGCTGTACATAATTCTGCTGCTCTCCGCCTGCGCCGCGAAGGGCCGTCTGAATCCCAACGATCCGGTGACGCTAACCCTCTGGCACAACTTCGGCGGGCAGATGCAGGCGACCATGGACGAACAGGTGCGGGAATTTAACGCCACCGTGGGCAAGGAGCGGGGCGTCATTCTCAATGTGACCTCCATCTCCAGCTCGGCGGCGCTTCAAGAAAAACTGACGATGATTGCGGCGGGCGACCCCGGCGCGCCGGAAATGCCCGACATCACCACCTGTTACCCCGCCACAGCCCTTTTGCTTCAGGAAAAAGGCTTGCTGGCGCCCTTGGACGACTATTTCACCGCCGAGGCGCTCTCCGGCTATCTGCCCCGCTTTGTGGAGGAGGGGCGGCTGACCGACGGCAAGCTGTACGTCTTTCCCTTCGCAAAATCCACCGAGGTGTTCTTTCTCAACCAGACGCTGTTTTACCCCTTTTCCAAGGACACCGGCGTGACGCTGGAACAGCTTTCCACCTTTGAGGGGATTGCCGACGCCGCCATGCGCTACTACGATTGGACCGACGCCCAGACGCCGGATCTGCCGCACGACGGCAAGAGCTTTTTCGCCGCGGATTCCCTCTTTCATCTGGTGCAGGTGGGGATGAAACAGCTCGGCGTTTCTCCTTTTAAGCAGGAAAAACTCCGGCGGGATACGCCGGAGTTTGAGCGGATCGTCAAAACCATGCTGGAACCCGCGGTCAAGGGCGGCTACACCCTCTATGAGGGCTATTCCTCCGATCTCTCCAAAACGGGAGATATTCTCTGCTCCATCGGCTCTACGGCAGGTATCCTCTTTTATGGCAGTGAGATCATTTATCCCGATAACACAAAGCAAGCCGTGGAGTTCACCGTACTGCCTTATCCCATCTTTGAGGGTGGGAAAAAGGTGGCTATCCAGCGGGGCAACGGCATAGCCGTAGCCAGGAGTACGCCGCAAAAGGAGGAGGCCGCCGCCGTCTTCCTCAAGTGGTTCACCGCCCCGGAGCAGAATATGCGGTTTGTGGCCTCCACCGGCTATCTACCGGTGACGGGCGAGGCCTTTTCCGATTATCTGGAATTGGAGATCGCAAACAACGAAAACCCCAATATCCGAAAGCTGCTCTCCACCGCCATGGTGGTTCATGAGCAATACGACTTCTATATCCCCCCGGTTTTGGGCAGTTATAGTCAGGCGGGCAAGCAGCTCGAACAGGATTTCCGCACCTTGGCATCTGAGGCAAGGGGTCGGTACCAAATCTTATTGCAGCAGATGGATGCTGACGCGGCCTATGCGCAGGCGGTGGACGGCGTGCCGGAGGCGCTTAGTCGCCATGCGTAAGGGGGTAAAGATGCGAAAAGGAAGCCTGCGCAACACCCTTTGCCTCTATCAGGAGGCGGTCAGGCAGGCGGGCAGCAAGGGACTCCCCATGCGCCTGCGTCTGTTTACATTCTTGTTTCTTTTCCTGAGCGCCATTATGCTGGGCGTCCTTGTGGTGCTCTTTGCATCGGGGGTGTTTCAGGGCGATTTGTCCGAAAACAAGGCGCTCCTGCAAAAGGAGCTGGATCATTTCAGCGGCGGCATTGATAAAGAGTTCGGCTCCATCGCGGTGCATACCTACAATTTGGCGGAGGAGCTGTCCGTGAGTCTTGGGCGTTCCCTGCAACGGCAGGGCAGCTCGGCCCAACCACTTCAAGACCAGCCGGAGCTGCTGAAACAGCTTCTGGCCGAGGCGCTGAGCCCCCTCAAAGGAGCGCTGGAGCGGTCCGATGCCAGCGGCGTCTTTCTGTTGCTGGACGCCACCGTCAACCCAGCCCTGCCGGGGGCTGACACCTCCCGCGCCTGCCTGTACCTAAAAAATATGGAACCCAACATCGTCAACAACACCGGAGCAAATCTGCGGTTTGTTCTGGGGCCCATCTCCATCGCCAGAGAGAACGGTATCGCCATTCTCCCCCAATGGCAGATGGAGCTGGACACGGGAAAGCTGCCCTATTTCCGCGAGGTCATGGATACCGCAGACGACTCGCCCCTGCCATCCTCCCGCCTCTACCGCTGGAGCGAAACCATAACTCTACCCGGCAGCAGCGAGCGGCGGATGCTCTGCGCCGCCCCCATTCGTGGAGCAGGCGGCGTTGTGATAGGGGTCTGCGGTTTTGAAGTGAGCGAGATGCTCTTTAAGTTGGCCCATGGCCCGATCGGTGCGGAATATCAATATCTCAGCACCTCTCTCTCACCGATCGCCGGGGATTCCCTGCGGCTATCGGGGGGGCTGTATGCGGGGGCGCCGCCCAATGTGACCGGGAAAAATACGGATATGCGCATCCTGCAAGAGAGCGGGACTTTTCATAGCTATGAGCAGTCCGACGGCAGCGCTTACGCCGGTCTGCACAAAATGGTCTCCCTGTACCCCGCCGATTCCGCCTTTAGGGCGGAAAAATGGGCGGCAACTCTGATGCTGCCGGCGCCGGTGCTGGACGCGCTGATTTCCGCTCAAAACCAACGGCTGGCCATGAGCCTGTTTCTTTTGATGACGGTTGACCTTGCGCTGGCTGTCTTTTTAAGCCGGAGATACATTCGGCCTGTGGCGGCGGCCTTGGATCAAATTCGAAATCCGAGGGCGGCCGTCAAAACCAAAATCCCGGAGATCGACGATCTGATTGCATTTCTGGCCGCACAGGATGCGGCCGGAGCTAAGACAAAAGCAGCCGCCGTGCCGGTGGCGGTCGAGGAGCACTCGGCTCTGTATCGGGAATTTATCCACAATATCGCGCTGCTGTCCAAGGCGGAGCGCCGGGTGTTCGACCTCTATATCGAGGGGTATTCCGCACAGGAGATTGCGGACATCCTGACGGTATCCATCAACACGGTGAAAACCCACAACCGGCGTATCTATATCAAGCTGAACGTCACCTCTTACAAGGAACTGATGGTATTTATTGAGATGATGAAGGAGGCAACCGGCGGCAATGCACGAGAGTAGAGAGAAAGAGGATTTGGCGGTAAGGATCCGAAAGATCCTCCGAGAAAAAAACCTGCGTCAGGTGGCGTTTGCAAGGGCTCTGGGCATTAGCGCAAACTATGTGTACCTGCTGACCAGCGGACGGAAGACCACCATCTCAGAAACGCTGGCAAAGCTGATCGAGAGCATCTACGGCTATTCCGCCGATTGGGTGCGCTTCGGTGCGCGGGAGGAGGGCGAAGGGGCCCCTCTCTACGACTTACAGGAGGACACCGTTCAGAAAATCAGGCGGCTCGACTATACCGAGCTGCGGGCGGTGGCGGCCTTTATCCGCACAATGGAGGAAACGGCTCCGTAAAGTGAAAGGGAGCGCAGTAGGCGATCTGCGCTATCTGCGTTAGGATTTTATTTTTACATTATTGCTAAGAATAATTAAATTTTTGTATGGAAAAGCCCCACTTTTCGAAAAAACAGTTCGAAAAGTGGGGCCTGTTCACAAAGTCGCCGTCAAATTTGCGCCAGCAGCGCCCGGCACCCTTCGTCAATATCACGCAGAGTCGTGTCAAAATCGCGGGTGTACCACGGGTCGGCCACATCGCGCGGATGATCGGTATAGTCCAACAGCAGGTACATCTTATCCGCGTAATCGCCGCCACAGATGCAGTGCATCTCCCGCAGATTTTCTTGGTCCATCCCGATCAGCAGATCATATTTGTCATAATCACCGTTCGTAAGCTGCCTTGCGGCATGTCCATCGCAAGCAATGCCATACTCGGCCAATTTCCGTTTTGCCGGCGGATATACGGGATTTCCGATTTCCTCACGGCTGGTGGCGGCAGAGGCTATTTCAAACTCGTCAGAGCGTCCTGCTTTTAACAGCATATCCCGCATCCAATACGCCGCCATCGGGCTGCGGCAGATATTGCCGTGGCAGATAAATAAAATTTTTGTCATGAGCGCATCCCCAGAAGTTTTTGTTTGAGTATAACATAGCGCCGCAAATCCGTCGAGCGGTGCATCAAATCAGACATAATAAGGCCAGCAAAAAGCCTTATCCCATCTCCATACCGCTAAGATACTGCGCTTCGGAGATATTAAAATCAATCTGAATATGATAGTCCCGACTGAGGGTAACCGCTTTAATGAGATAAGAGGCGATCATTTTCTTTTCCTCAACGGAGGCTTCTTCAAAAATTTCAGCCCAAGAGATAAGCTTTTGGTATTGCGCCTTGATATCCTCGGTAATCGCGTTTGTTTCGCTTATCTTTGTTTGCATGCCTTGAATCTGCACGGTCAGGTTGTCAACACTCTGTTGGATTGCATCCATACGCTTCTTAACCTGCTCCGGCGTAAAAACACAATTCCCCTCAATGGAATCCAGCATCAAATTCTCCCATTTGGAAAGCTCCTTGCTTTTTTGAGTGTATTCCGTCTTTGCGGCTTTGAGCTGTTTCTGATAAGCGGTTGTGGATGAGTGAATCTGATGTTTAATCAACGTGCTTTCCTTAACACCCTTTGCGCGGTGGAAAATGCCGGATAGAATGGAATCCACCACCTGATCCACCTTCTCAGCTCTATAGGTGGATGGCCCCTCGCATTTCTCCTTATGCTGTGTCCGGTTGTAGCACTTATAGACGGCAATGCGCTCTTGCGCCTCTCCATTCGTCGCATGATGATTTTTTCTGGCGGTGGACGCAAAAATGCGACCACCGCAGTGACCGCAATAAATATTACCGGAAAGCATCGCTCTCCCAACGTTGCGTTTAGGACACATCCGTTCCGGGCGCGAGACCTCTATTTCTTCACCGCTTACCAGCTGCACCGTCTGGGCTGCCGCACATTTTTCTTCATACTCAGCGCTGCGCTGCTCGCGCGCTTTTTCTACGCGCTTAAATTGCTCCGGTTCAATAATCTGCAGCTCGGTGAAAATATTCGACTGCGTTTCTCCGCTGCGAAGAATACCGACGTACATCACGTTTCTCAGGATGTTTTGAATGGAAGAATAATGGAACGGCTCTCCTGTACGCGTGTTGGCAATGCCAGATTCCATCAATGCAGAGGAGATTTTGCGACCGCCATACCCATATTGATCTGAGAGTTCAAAAATTTTCTGCACGGCCAGCGCTTCCGCAGGCTCTATGACAATATCATATAACTCGCGGTTCTTTTTCCCTATCATAGGACATTAAGCGAGTAGGTATGACAATCATTGCCGCTATTCTCAGTTTTGCAATGACTATTATGGCAAGTGCAGAATTAAGAGATAGATTTTTTGATTGGCTTATTGAAAGATTCCCGCTGTTTAGCCAGTTTAGCTCTATAAATATTGTGGAAGAAAACCTCTCAGATTTTGAGCGACTTAAAAATATACAACTCGACTATATCCCTGCCGGTTTTACACTTGTTGATGCCTTTGAGGCAGAACCAATGATAGTTTATCGCTACGAAGATTTATTTGGAAATTTCTTGTCATTCAATGCGAAAGCACCTACAAGTTCACCTATTCAATTTGACACGGAGAATATTATGATTAATGAGATGATGTTTAAAAACCAAATTGCTTATTGGTTGGAG
>DALYYK010000117.1:0-5928 GCA_031983305.1 Candidatus Fimivivens sp.
GCATCTCGCCCACCTGCATTCGCTGGGGATCGACACCGCCAAAGGTTACACCATTATCGTCTTTTCGGTGGGACAGGCCCACGAGGAGGTCATCGGCCTGCTTTTAGACGCTGTTTTACAAGCTTCGCAGGCGCAGACGCCTTCCTCCATCCCCTCTTGGGTTACCACAGGAATGGCCGACTGCGTTGTGCAGGTGTATCCCACCGGACAACAGACTCTGCGGGAATTGGAGGCGCTCTACCGCAGGATGAAAACCGAGATTCAACAGCAGCTCCCAAAAGCAACGGTCAGCATCGGGATCAGCCGTTGGCCGGGCGAGGCCGGGAAGCTGGACGTCGGTTTTCAGGAGGCGAAAAAAGCAATCAGGCTCGGCGAGCAGCTCTGTGGGAAGGGAGAGGTTTATTGCTACGACAACCTGATTCTGGAATCCATCCTGTCCGGGCTTACCCCGAATGACAGCGAGCTGCAATATTTTATCGAAAGCCAGTTGGGCGCGCTGCTGCGCTACGATTCCAACAAGAATAAACAGCTCCTGCGAACCCTTCAGCAGCTTCTTTCGGGCAACAACAGCAAGGAGATCGCGGAAAGGCTGTTTATCCACCGCAAAACACTGGCCTACCGTAAGGCCGCCATCGAAAAAATTCTGGGCGTCTCTCTTGACGATATCCCCAAGCGCTTGCAGCTTGCGGTCGCAATGAAGCTCTTTCTGCTCCATTACGGGATGAACCCGGAGGCGTTCCTTGCCAGAACACCATGAGGAAAAATTAAAACCGGCCGCCGCAAAGCAACTTGCTTTGCGGCGGCCGGTTCTTTTACGGAAGAAACAAGGAGCCCATCAGGACGGCGATCAACCAGGTGGTCACCGCCATCGAGAGGACGTTCGCCACCGTCGGCGGAACCGATTCGGGCAGGCGCAGGGCAAAGAGACGCGCAAGGGGAACCCCCAGCACCGCGCCCGACAGCCCTGCGAGAAGTGCCACGACAAGCGAGGGGCCATAGAGCAGCACACAGGCAGGGGCGGCGCTGACCACAGGGATAAAGGTCGGACAGCTTTGACCCCGGCCTGCGTAGAGCAAAACCCCCGCAGCCGAGCCGGTGACCTGCGCGAGCAGGATCGCGGGCAGCAGCCCCGTGCCGTAAACGGGGTGGCCGCCGCAGAGAAACCAGTCAAGCAGCACCCCAAGCAAAATGCCGACCGAAGCCGGCTCGCTGCCGTAAAACTGCGCCTCGGAGAAATCTGCCAGCGTTCGGCGCAACATCCACAGGGCGGTTATTTCCTCAGCTTGTCGGGTGGGTTCCGGCTGCGGGCGCACCCTTTTCGGGATGCCGGGCAGCAGACCGCAGACCGCCCCGATCGCGGCCCCGCAGACCGCCATCGCAAGGACGCTTGCGATCACGCCCGGCAGATTTAGCGGCGCGATGACCTGCCGGTTAAGCCAGACGGCCGTCGGCGCGCAGAACAGCCCGCCCAACAGCGAACCGGCCGCCAGCGTTCGGACGCTCGGGCCGTAGAGCAGCAAAACGGCCGGCGGGGCGCTGACAACCGGGATAAAGGTTGCGGCCCAGGTGACGCCGGGCTCGCGGAGATAGCCGATCGTGCCGAAAACAAACAGGCTCAGCCCGAGCGAAAGAAGCTGCGACGCAAGCACCCACGGAAACAAATCGGGGTTTTGACACAAGGGAAACATTCGACGCCGCCCCCCGCGTCGCTGGAGAAGCCAAGCCGCGCACCCGCCCAAAAGAACGCCCGCCCCCGAAAAGACGCCCGCGTAAAACTGCGGCTCGGCAAAATTCATAAGAAACCACAGCGCCTGCTTCGCGGGCTGATCCGCCATCCCCTCTACAATCCGAAAATAGTCGAGCGCGGCCCATTTCCCCGACAGCGCAGGCAACCCATAATAGCAGCCAAAGCCGACTGCCATACAGGCGGTAAAGCCCGCAAGCCGCTGCGTACGCTGTGCCGGGCAAAGCGTCTGCAGCCCGCTCATTTGACGCTCAGAAAGGTGATGTACAGGCCGGTGATGATCGCGGTGGTGATAACGCCGCTGACATTCGCGCCGATCGCGTAAGGGAGCACGATGGCGGATTTATTCACCAGCGAAACCTCCTTCTGCGCCACCTTAGCGGTCGTGGGCACGCAGGAGACCCCCGCGATCCCAATGACCGGATTGAATTTTTTGCCGCTGATAAAATAGGCGGCGTATCCGCCCAGAATCCCGCCGATACCCGAGATCAGCAGCGCCAGAATGCCCAGCACCAGCAGCTTTAAAATGACGGGGTTGAGGATGGTAGAAGCCTCACAGAGCACCCCGAGCAGAAGCCCAAGGAAAAAAGTCGCGGTATAGAGAAAGACGTTTTCCAGCAGGGAGACGTATTTTTCGATACCGGTCTCGCGCACCGCGACCCCGAGGAAGAAGCTTACAAAGAGCGGCGCTGCCACCGGGAACAACAAACATAGAATCACGCAGGCCGCGATGGAAAAGACCAGCTTCTCCCGAGAAGTCACCTCGGAGATGCGGTTGTCCACCGGCGGTTTGATCCCCCGAAGCTGCTTAGGCACCATTAGCCGGATCAGGAAGGGGTAGCCGCCGTAGGTCAAGCTCAGGTACAGGTAAGCCACGATGGTGATGGGGACGAACAAGTCCTTTGCCATCGTCAGCGAGGCAAACAGCACCATCGGCCCGTCCGCGCCGCCGATCAGGGCGACCGCCGCCGCGTCGGTCACCGGCAGCCCCATCGCGACCGCGATCGGAAAGGTCAGCAGCGTGCCAAGCTCGGCGCAGAAGGCGATCAGCATGCTGGTGAACGGATAGGCGAGCAGATAGCCCATATCGGTGAGCACGCCGATCCCCAGAAAGACCAGACAGGCGATCAACCCGTTGCTGAAGGTAAAGGTGTAGATCGGCTGCAAAAAGTTGATTTGCAGAATCTCCATCAGACCGACCGCGTCGCTTGCCATCGGATCAACAAAAATATTGCCAAGCACCCCGTCGGAAAGATACAGCACGGCGCAGTTGATCGCAATCATACCGAAGCCCATCGGGATCATGATGAGGGGCTCCAGAATCTGTCTGCACCCCAGATAAAACAGCAGGACCCCCAGACAGATCAGGCCGATCCGCGCGGCCGCAACGATCGGATCCACCGCAAACAGGGTGGAGATCCCCTGAAATAACATGGACAGTTCCATTTCTTCACCTGCTTTCCATATCGGAGGGGTTCTTTTTCCGCAGCGTTCTGCGCAGCAGGGTGCGGATGGCGGAAATCCCCACCGCAACCAGCACCGAAAGAACAAACGAGATTGCCGCGACCTGTAGGGTCATCAGCCAAATCTGCGCCATAACCTTCCCTCCCGTCAACCGATAACCGCAAGGACATCGGATGTATTTACAATTTGATTTTGGGTCACAAAGATTTGTTTGACGACGCCGCCCTCGTCGGCATAGATGGCGTTTTCCAGTTTCATGGCCTCAAGGATGAACAGACAGTCCCCCTCCTGCACCGCATCGCCGGGCTTGACAAAGATTTTCGCGATCCGTCCCGACATCGGTGCTTCTACCTCCAGCGCCCCACCCGATCCCGCGGTGGGCTGTACCGGCGCGGCGGGTGCGGCGGCGCGTGCGACCGGAGCAGCGGCCGAAACCACCGCGCCCGATTCCTCCACGTCAACCTCGTAAACCTTCCCCTGATGGGTAATCTTCAAATGTCTCATAGCAATTCTCCTTCATGCGTTCATTAGGCCGCTTGTGATTCCCGTCGCGGATGGCTATCAAAAGATTCTTTCGTCTGGCAAACAAGTTCCGCCAATACGGTATGTATTGACAGGCTCCGCGGCGCAGCCGGACGGAAAAAGAGCTGCCAAATACCGCGTAAGGGTCTCGCAAGAGGCCTATTGGGAGCCGCCCTGCGAATCCGGTTGCTCCGGATGCAGCCAGCAGTAGGCGGCGATCGCCAGAATCTGCTCTATATTCAACCCGTCCTCCGACGGCGCGGAAGAAATGTCAGGCTGCAAAGCCGAGGATCGGGCGGCGGGCGCGGCGGCTTTTTTCCGTACGGCAATTTCCTTTTTGACGTTTACCACAAGGATTCCAGCGCAAACCAGCACCACGGGGATCAAGAGAGCCGACCAGACGGTCGGCAGGATTAAAACGGACAATAGGATCCCTCCCGTCTAAAGCAAGGATAGAATGGTTTCAAGTCTCTGCTGCTGCGCAAGCGCCTCGCCCAGCGTCATGCGGTGAAAGCGCACGGTGTCGCCGGGCTTGAGCTGGCCGACCTTCCAGAATTCGCCGCTGGGGATGGTGGCAAACGAGATAAATCCGCCCAGACTCGGGCCGTCCACGCCGAGGATGATGGGGGTGTCGCCCGAGAAGTTGATGGTTCCCACCGCGTAGGTATAATCGATCATGTTGGAGGGGTGCTGTCCCCCCTCGCCGCCGTCAGCGCGGGCGAAAGTCGGCTTGGGGCCGCCCTCGAGGCGGATGCCCAGACGGTTGGCGTTGTAATTCACCTTGTATCCGGTGGAAAAAAATGCTTGTGCATAGTCCGGCGTGAAAAAGTCGGGCGCGCTGTGCGGGCCGGGCAGAACGCCGATATCCCATTCGCTGAGATATTCGGGGCGCACCTGCACGCCAAAGGGGTTCGCCCGCTCACGCGGCTGCTTGCAGGGCAAAACCTCCAGCAGATCTCCCTTTTTGAGCGGCCTGCCCTCGAAGCCGCCAAATTTGCCGTAGGCAAAGGTGGAGCGGCTGCCGAGATATTCAGGCACGTCGATACCACCCGCGATCGCGAGGTAGGCCCTAAAGCCCCCGCCCGTCACCCGGCCGGTTTTGAGCCTGCTGCCCTTGGAAACCTTAACCGGCGTCCACCACGGAACCTCCTGCTGGTTGATCGTGGCGGCAAACTTTGCGCCCGCGAAAGCGATGATCGCCTCTTGGTGAAAGATCAGAACCGGGCCGTTGCCGGTAATTTCAAGCCCCGCAGCGCGCTCATCGTTGCCCACCAGCTTGTTGGCAATGCGAAAGGCAAAGGCATCCATCGGCCCGGAAGGGGGAATCCCCACATTCCAGTAGCCCACCCGTCCAGGGTAATCCTGTATGGTCAGGCCCAAGCCTCCGTCTACAATTTCAATCATGGTCTTTCCCTCCTTCGTATCAATAGCCTTCTGTCGCGCGCGCAACAGCCCGGCTTTGCTTTGCGCGGAAGGCGTCGGCCTCCGCCTGAATGCCCGCGAGGAACTGCTGATACGCCGAGAGATGGAAGAGCCCATCCTCGATCGCGAACTGATAGCGGTTGCTGCGCACCGCCTCGCGCATCTGTTCGAGCTCGGCCTCACTCACCGCCTCGAACCGGATGCGGTCGAAAGGTCGGAGTAGCCAAGGCGCCTCCTGAAACGCAGCGCCGAGCTGCCAGGTGTCCCAGATGGGGACGGTGCGCCCGATCAGCTGGTACCCGCCGGGGGACTCCATCGGATAGATGCACATAAACGCTCCGCCGATGCCCACGGCGCCCTCCGGCGTCATGGTGCGGGCCGGGTTGTATTTCGGCGCGGACATCCGGTAGCGCGGGTCCAGCGGTACGGCACACGGCGCGCCCAGATAGACGTCCCCCAGCCCGATGACCAGATGTTCGGTGGCCAGAAAGTATTGCTCGACCTCCTTGATGCCCGAAAGCCCGTTGCAGCGGGCGACAAATTCCATGTTGTCCGGCAGGTAGGGCGCCTCGGCGCGCACCGACTCCATGTATTTACCGACATATTCAAGGCACCAGCGGTCATGGAATGCAATGGGCAGCCGCACTGTCCGGGAGGGGATGGCCTCTTGCTCGCGCGCGTCGATACCGGCCTCCGCCATTTTGATGACCTCCACCAGCCGGTTTAGGGGCAGGGTCATGCTGTCATAGGTGATCAGGGTGGAACGGACGCCGGGC
>DALYYK010000117.1:5938-7581 GCA_031983305.1 Candidatus Fimivivens sp.
GTCCCTTGACGTTCATTTCGAGCAGGATCTTTTCAAGCCAGTAGACCCGGACCCGGTAACGGATATCCAGCGATAATTCCCCGAATTCGGCAAGCAGGTTGTTGTTGCCCGCCATGCGCAGCACGACTCTGCGCACCGGGTCCTGTTCGTTGAGGATGCAAACGATCGCATCGGAGGTTCGATGCATGCAAACCGCCTCTTTTCTCTTTAATTTCAGCGGCAATCTCCCTTTCCCGAAGGGAAGGAAAGATTGCCGCCCTCTGTGTCTGAAACTACTTAAGGTTCGCCGCCTTTACCGCCGCGATGAATTTTTCGGAATCGGTGACGTTTCCGAAAACGCCGCCCTGCATCTTCACCGACTTGATGGCTGCCAGATGGTTCCCGTGGTCGGTTGCGCCGGTGCCGTCCTTCATCAGCGTGCACCAGAAGCCGTAGTCGTTCGCCTCGCGCATGATGGTGTGAACGCAGACATCCGTCGTGATGCCGCAGATGACGATATGGGTAATCCCGAGGTTTTTGAGGATCATATGGATGGTGCTCGAGCCGAAAGCGCCCTTGCCCGCCTTATCGACCACCACCTCGCCCGGAGCGGGATAGACCATCTCGTGCAGGTCCCAGTTGCGCTCGCCCCTGACCAGCAGGCGGCCTAGCCCGTTTTCAGGGATATCACCGATGCCCACGCCGTTTCCGATAATCTTGCTGCGCAGAACTTTGTTGAAGGGCGCGTCGGAGAGGTCGGGCTCGTGACCCTCGCGGGTGTGGATGACCTTGATGTCGGTGCCGCGGACCGTCTCAAGCACATTCGCGATCGGCTGGAGCGCCGAGGCGGTGTTGTTGAGATCATAGCCCATGACATCCACATAGCCCATCTTGCCGCAGAAATCAATCTGCATATCCACGCAGATAAACGCGGTGCGGGCGGAATCCATCTCCACATACGCCGTGTCGCCGAAGTTCGGGCAATCCTCCACCTCAAGCTTGATCAGCGTTCCAATAGGCGGCCCGTACAGCCACTGGGGGAATTCAAAGGTCTTGGTCTCCTGAAACTTCCGATAGGCCTCCTCTACCCTGGCCAGCATGGTTTCCCGGTTCTTGCTGTAAAACGGCTCGTACTTTCTTAACTCTGTTGCCATAATGCTTGACCTCCTATATCTTGTTTTTGACGGCGGATGTGCTGTTCTGTTACGGATAAACGATAAGGACCGCTATGTATCCGCGTGCTCGCGGAAGATGAGCTGCTCCATAATCACCACAAGAATGATCACCATGATGACCGGGTTTTTAAAGAGCGTTCCCACCAGTCTGGGGACGGTTGCGAAGAAGGTTTCGGGAAGAAAACTCAGGCCGAACGCCAGAAAGACCGAAAACCCGACGATAAAGATTTCGCGCGTCGCAAATTTCGGCCCCTGCGACCAGTTGCTTGCGCCGATGCCGATCAGGGTGCAGGCCACCCCCATCAGGACCGCGCCGGCGTCCGCCTCGGGCATTGCGGCCATCAGCCCGCCGATATTGCCAAAGAAGCTGAGCACAATAAACACGACGCTGGCGACAAGGATGAAGAACCGGGAGGCGACTCGGGTGAGCAGGATAAAACCAAGATTTTCTCCGTAAGCGACATTACTGGGAACACCGAAAACCGAAGC
>DALYYK010000118.1:0-7537 GCA_031983305.1 Candidatus Fimivivens sp.
AAACTTCAGTAATTTTTCTGATGCCTCTTCGAAAACGAAACTTTCAAAACTGCCGACGCACATGGCGGTGCCTAACAACAGAAACTGTTCTATCAAATCGTATGTCGAAAAGGAGGCGCCGCTAAACATTAAATAACTGCATATACGTAGCATAATCAATGCTTCAAACCAAAATAGAACAGCCTTTGGTCTTATGGCAATAAGTTTTCCTCTGAAATATGCAAGCACAAGAAACAATATGAGCATCTGAGCTATAATACCCAGCAGAGGAAATTGCAGAACATATATGTAGTATGTGTATTTGCTGACCGAAGAGTATGGAAGATTCATAATGCTGGAAAAATAAGCAAGGTCTAGTGTGCTCGGTATAGCCAGCTTATACAGCAGCGAAGTCATCAGGAATGCAAACATTATCCTGGGCTGTTTCCCTTTTTTGCGAGGCATAAGTTGCATTTCCATACGCTACTCCTCATTCCAAGTAATCTTTGTATATACCGTGTTCTTTGTGAAATACCCACGCAGGATACTGCTATTTCTGACACAGTCATAAGCGGGTGAATATAAGCTTTTTTCGAGCGACAACTGCACAGATGATTCCAGCCGAAGCGTTTGACCGTCGATTTCGAGCAGCCAAGCATTGTCGCCCGCCTGGCGGCAACTCACGTTTTCGCCTAAAGGCAATGAAAAAACGGCTAAGCCTTCTCCCCCCAGATAATCTGTTATATCTATCCTGCGATGTACCTTTGAAAATATAAATTCCCTTTTATGAATACGGCCGAATCGGTTAAAATACCCATCATGCGAGCCGCTTATCGTCACGGAATTTTCAGTCTCATCAAGTTTTAACTTGACGTTTGACTTACTGCCCCAAGCAAAGAGACTGTCACTTCGGAATATGCGCTGCTCAGCGGCATTAACCATGATGGTGGAGTGAGCAGCCGTAGAACGCAAACAATTGCGCAGTGCAGCGTCGCCCGTGTATCCACCGGTGCCAGAGTCTGCAATCACCTCTCGTCCCTTGATTCTAAGCACGAAAGCCAAGAGGTCATTGTGAGTATGTCCACCAGAACCTCCGTATGACTGCGTCTCGTTTGCGGTAATGAATAGCTCCGCATGGCCACCGCGGACAACAGCTAAACCCGATTGAGCAAAGAGAACAGCTTGTTTCTTTCTGGGCAACGTGACAGGTTTCTTGGATTCTATAAAGCATTCCAACCCATTTTTGTAGTCTTCAAGTAATCCTCCATCCAGAAAGCCAGCCAACAACCCCATATAGAACATATGGCAGCAATTGTCCTCAGGAAGGAGCTGAAAAACACGCCCGCAGTCATTGTCCCCGATCTGCGGTACAAAACCGTTGCCACCTGAAAGCGCTGCGGTGTATTCCGCCATCGCACGCAACCTTTGTGTACTTGCAGAAGTTATAACGAGACCTTGCTTTCTACATACGATAAGTGTAAAGAGTATCAATTCGCCGACAAGCCGCTGATATGATGTGGAACCTTCGTAATCACCGCCATCGGGGTGTATCTGTTTGACGATCTCACGCTCAATGGCCCTTGTCACATAGGCAAGAGCCTTTCTACCGCCCGGCGCGTCGGGGCAAAACGCAGAAGTAACCGCGATTCCCAACAGGCCCCCCAGATAATGGTTGGATGTCAGTCCCGATGTATTCTCCTCGTTTTTCAGAATATGATTTCTATGTTCTAAGAGCGACGCAACGATATTTTTGATAAAATTACCGTCCACACAAGAAGAGGATCGTATCAATTCAAAGGCCAGAAGTATATTTGCGGCGCGTATTCCAACCTCCATTGAGAGATTCCAGTTTGCCCCAATATCAAGCGGGTTGCATTTGATGAAGTCCGATAGAACATGTTTGACTTTCTGTGCGTAACGTTCATCACCCGTCAGTCGGTAGGCCATTGCAGGAGCAAAAAGATACTGCAAGCGGGCAAATTCCCATACGCGCTTGATATCCGCTCCCTCAGCTTTGTTCACCTGGCGCACCTTGGTGAAGTATGCGGGCCGGTATTGGTAACCCGTCTTGTAGTCTATATCCCACTTATAACGGCTGGCGGATTTGTCATAAGCATTTTCGATCATCCGGTAGAGCATATAAAAGCGGTCTGACAAAACGGCGTCCGCCTGCCTGATAATTGCGACAAAGTAATCTTTGTCTTCTCGGATAGCGGCAAGAACCTCCTCAAAGCATTCGCATAAGAGGACGCTATTTTTCTTGTTTTTAAACCGCTTTTCTAGCTCAGTGTCGTTGGCACATGAGTAATATGCGGAAACCTTTTGCATCAGAGCCTTGTGTGGATCGCTTTTTTTCTTGCTGTTGAAAAGGAAGTGCATATAGCGGAGTCTTCTTGCGACTTCGCGCTTGGCATATCTGCACAGCTGATCTGGCCTTTTAAGCAGCAATAGGCATCTCTTTATTTTCATCTCGCGCTCCCATTGTCAGTTTGTTCGGCTTGCCGCGTCTAATGCACGGTTGCGTAACGCTAGCGTAGCCATAGTGGTTTCCACAATTAACTGCAGCGCAATGGGACTTTTATCGGATCGAATCCCTTTATACAAGCAGGCGAGTTCATTCTTGTGGCCTTTGTCCGATGCGCTTAGTTTAATGTGCTTTGCACGCATGGAGCCTCCGGTGACTTTAAGGGTTTTATAGTCGCTCATGACGATGCAGGCATCTCCGTAGTATACCCTCATCGTCTCTTTGGGATAAGACGGACTGCCGTTGGCGTTATATATCATTGTGGCAATAGAACCGTCCTTATAAACGATATTTACGGTTGTGTTGTCATCCGCATAATAATAGCCGGAGTCGTCCCTGAGCGCGTTCACAGACAAACGCTCTATCTCGCTTCCCACAACGGAACCGATCATATCTAAAATGTGGCAGCCCTCTCCCACCATCCTGCCACCACCGAAAGCCAAGTTATGCGTCCAATGATTCTTGGGCAGATAACCCGCGTTCATCGTATACATCACGTTCAGAGGTGTCTTCCTGTCAGCCAGCACTTTGCGCATCTTAACGGCAAAATCGGAAAACCGCCGGTTGAATCCCACCATGTACGGCCTTTTTGTCTCTTCAATTGCTTTTTCAAGCTCTCGCATCTGCTCAAAGGTGATTGCTGCCGGCTTTTCCACAAAAACAGCCTTGCCGGCGCGCAAAGCCCGGATGGATAGATCAGCATGGACATTGTGACGAGTGCATATCATCACCATTTCAATGTCCGGGTCATTGAGAATTTCGTCGTAACAGGTTGTAGAATATTCCGCGCCGTAAAGCTCCGCCAGTTGGGCGGCGGCACTACCAGTGCGGCTCATGATAGCCTTCAGGTAAAATTTATCCGGCATCGCAGAGAGATTAGGTAAATGCATTGAGCGGGCAAAGCTGCCCGCGCCGATAATCGCATAGCTTACGGCAGAGTTTGACCTAGCCTTACGATTATTTTTGTTTTCCCAGCAAATCCTTGTCTCCCGATCCGTGTCTCCATAACTGAGCAAAAGAATTAGCGGAGGGTCTTTTTCGTTAAGTGCACGGTATGCGTCGTTTACGTCGCTTATATTGTACACAGCATTAATCAGCTTGCCGACGTTGAGTTTCTTCTCGGCAATCATAGCCAGATAGGCCTGCAAATTACGGTTTTCAGTCCAACGCACATACGCCCTCGGATAGTCTTTGCCTCCAGTCTCATACTCATCATCATATCTGCCAGCACCGTAGGATGTCGCAATTTTCAAGTCAAGTTCCTTGGCATAAATGTCGGACCGATCTATCTCCATACCGCTGACGCCCAACAGAATAAAACGGCCCTTTCGGCGAAGCATTTTAAAGCAGTTGGCCATGGGAACGTTGGAGTGTGTAGCGGCCGTGAAGAGCACGCCGTCAGCGCCAAACCCGCCGGTACGCAGCATCACATCCTGTACTATCAATAAGGAATCACCTTGCAGCACCACATTACAGCCAAGCTCTAACGCGGCCTGCATCCTCTTTGGACTTAGGTCGATGCCGATCACATAACAACCCATGCTGCGAAGCATCTGCACGGCCAAAATCCCCATGATGCCAAGTCCCATTACAACGATCTTTTCACCGAAAACAGGCTCAAGCCGTCTTACACCCTGCATGGCAATGCAGCCCACAGCGGCGGTTGACGCCTCCTCAAGGCTTACGCCGTCCGGGACGGCCGCTACAAGATTTTCAGGGACGCAGTCTACCGCAGCATGGTTTGCAAAACCGGCGCCCAAAACGGCCACGCGCTGCCCAACCGAAAACCTGCTTACGCCAGAGCCAACCTCAGAGACAACACCAGCTGCGGTGTAGCCAAGGGGGGTGCCAAAGCTGCGGTTGACCGATCCTTCCACCACCTTCATCGCCGCACGAATACCCCGCCCCCTAAGAAGCTCTATGGCCTTGGGAATGTATTTTTTCCTGTCTGCCATCACCCTTTTAATAAGGCTTTTTTTGCTGTTTTTAACAGCTGCCATTTCCGTTCCGGCAGAGATACAGGAGAACGCTATATCTACCTTTACTAAGCCTCTCCCGCAAGGAGGAACGGGTACATCGTGAGGCACAACACCTTCTTTGTTATAAAAAGCTTGTTTCATTGTTTGATCTCCTCAATCTACATCCTGTAGTTTTGCCAGCACCTTTTCCGCATTGCTCTGCCAGGTATGCTCCCTGATTGCGAGCTCCCTTGCATTGATGCCGATATGTTCACGCAGCCCGGTATCCGCCACCAGTGCCACAATAGCGTTCTTAATCCCATCGCTGTCCATCGGCGGGAACAAGACGGCGGTTTTTCGATTGGTCAGAATCTCGCCTATCTGTTCAAGATCGGAGGCAACAATTGCCTTGCCCATCGCCATATACTCAAACAGCTTAGTTGGGGAGCCAAAAAACGCAAGTTTATTTGTCGGTAACCAGCTGTTGGTCACAACCAGTATATCGCAGGCGGATAGGTACGCCGGCATTTCGGGAAAAGGAACCTTTCCCGCGAAATGAACATTTTGCATATGTGCAAGCTGCTGCTGCATTTTATTGCGCTCGCTTCCATCGCCCATAAGCAAAAATGAGAGCTGTTGCATATCGTCCAGCTTGGCAATGGCGTCACTCAGTTCAGGAATGCCATGCCAGTTTCCAAAGGTTCCGGCAAAGCCCACGACGACGTTGTGTTCCGAGATGCCGACCGTCTTACGTACCCTGGTCCCAGCCTCGGCATCATTTTCAAACATTTCCGGATCAACCCCGTTTGGCAACACCATAATGCGATCAGACTCGACTCCGTATTGTATGAGCCTGTCGCGCATTACCGTCGACACGACAACGATTATATCCGCGGCAGAGAGATCCTTGTTCTCGCCAATCATGAAAATGCGGCGCAGCACGGGGACTGCCATGCGAATCAACAACCCCATAGCTTTCCTGTGCCTTTTGAGCATGGCCCCCTCAATTGTTTCCTTCAGCATCTCCGAATCAAAGGAGTTAAACTCAAGCACAAACGGCACGCCCAACAGCTTCGCCGTCGTCCTGCCCTCAGAGGACAAAAGTCTGTGGCGGCTGTAAACAAAATCGAAGTCTCGGTTTGCGGCAAGCCATTTTTTAATAGCCTTGCTCATCTGCCGGTGGTAAAGCCAGTCAGATATATACGGCCGTCCTTTTTTGTATTTTGCGTCAAACGCTTGCTGCCGAGCACGGACAAGCTCCATTTTCTCGCTGAGCACCACGGTGAGATCAACACCACAGTCGTAAAAGCCGTTTATCATTCCGACGGTGTGCGCGATTGAGCCACCAATGTCGGCTCCGCCGTAATGTATGGTTTTTATATACAGTCCTTTACTCATCAAACGTTCCTTCCTCAACTTTTGAAATTAAGCTTTCTTCCTTGACAACTTTGCGGTAGCAACCGTATTGCATTAAATAGTTGACCACGAGCGAAGCACCACTTGCCGCCACGCAGCCCGCCACGCCCCAGCAAGGAATCAAGGCAAAATTGCAGATAAGGCTGGAAACGGCGAACACAATGGCTATCATGCGGACCTCTTTGCCTCTTCCCTTGGCCTGCAGATATTGATTATAGGGAGTCGTCGCGCCGCGGATGAACATAACGATGATCATCCACGGCAGATATATCAGCACTTCGTTGAAACGCTCATCCAGGAAAAAGCGAATGACAATTACGCCCGCACCCCAAATCGCAAAGCCGCAGAGGATCATCAGGAAATCGGTTACGAGGCGCAGCTTCAGCGATATCTTTCTTTTATCGGCAAGCTTGCGGTACATACTTTGGGCCACGCTGTTTCCAAGCATATGCACCGGACGGGAAAAAGAGGTAGCCAACGCATAATAACTGACACTGGCCATCGGGTGGAACAAGCCAAGAATGATTGTATCTATGTTAAAGGATGGCATACCAATAATCCTTGAGAGATACACCTTCCTGCCGAAACGCTTATTTTCCACCCTGATCTCCCGCCAAAGCTCTTTGGATGGACGTATGTATCTGTACCAGCCAAGCAGCGAAAGCAATGTCACGCAGGTCGAGATTGAATACTCAGAGACAATGGCGATCTTTGCGGTATAGAAACCGAGGCCGTTAAACAGCAGGATGACCGGGAAATATATGACACTGTACCCGCATGTGAGCAGTGCCGCCTTTTTCATTTCACCAGTCGCATAACAGCATCTCCTGGCGAATAGGTTTAATATGCTGTATCCGCTCAGCGGCACTACAAGTAGCATAAAATGCCCCGCGTCGGTCTGACCGCTTAAAAGGAGATATCCTGTCATCAGCAGCGTGAACACGGCAAACCCGGCACAACAGATGAGCCCAATATACATGGTTATGCCTGTGTAACGTTTTTTCTCCTCGGGAGGAGCCAACATCGCCAGACGTGTGCCGCTGGAGTCAAAGCCAAAGGAAAAAAAGATGGCTGCGGTTGAGATATAGCTGTTGACATAGCTTATCATACCGGCAGCGGTAGGGCCCAGAATATCCGGACGCACCATGCTGATCAGCATCGCAAATAACAGATAAAGGCCCTCGCCAATATACAATATTACACTGTCTTTAAAGAGCTCACCGCGCAGGATAGCGATAAGCTTATTTTTGAGTCTCATCCTCTTTAATATACCCACCTTAATTTGACGCTGAAAGTACCCAGTTTCTTTCCGCAATGATGGTGTCCGCGTCCTCGACACTCCGGCCAAGAATGGAGAAGTGTTGCCGTAGTTCATCGTCCGTATAACGTTTCTTTATGGGTTTGCAAGGGCTGCCCACACAGATGCAGTAAGGAGGCAAATCCCTGCTGACTACGGACAAGCCCCCAACCACGGTACCTTCGCCTATATGAATACCCCGCATGATCATCGACCTCGCGCCGATCCAACAGTCGCTATCGATATAAACCCGCTGCTTAAGCACGGAACCCTGCTGCTTTATTGGAAGACCGATTTTTTCATATTCGTGACGGCCATCGGTAATATAGACATATGGCCCGAACATTACATGATTGCCGATTG
>DALYYK010000119.1:0-7527 GCA_031983305.1 Candidatus Fimivivens sp.
GACGGCGCACCAGATTTCCGCATGAGAAAAGCCGTGCTTTCAAACCTGAAAGCACGGCTTTTTAACTTATGTTATACCGGATAAAATCGCTAAACGCGTTTTTACAGCGTCTTGGCGGCAAGTGATGCCGCGACAAACGCCTTGAACAACGGGTGTGCATGGTTCGGGCGGCTCTTAAACTCAGGGTGGTACTGCACACCGACAAAGAAACGGTTAGAAGGGAGCTCGACCGCCTCAACCAGCCGGTCGTCCGGCGAGGTGCCGGTGATGCGCAGCCCCGCCGCAGTCATTTTCTCGCGGTAGCTGTTGTTAAACTCATAGCGATGACGGTGGCGCTCGTAAATGAGCGGCTCTCCATAAGCGCGCGCCATGTGGCTCTCCTCGGCGATCTTGCAGGGGTACGCGCCCAGACGCATGGTGCCGCCCATGACAACGCCGTGCTGGTCGGGCATCAGGTCGATAACCGGGTATTTGCCGTCGGGTGCAAACTCGGCGGAGTTGGCCCCCTGCCAACCCAGCACGCCGCGCGCAAACTCAATGACGGCAATCTGCATGCCAAGGCAGATGCCAAAATAAGGCACATCGTGGGTTCTGGCGTATCGGGCCGCCGCAATCTTACCCTCGATGCCCCGGTCGCCAAAGCCGCCCGGTACCAGAATGCCGTCGCAGCCGCCCAGCAGCTCGGGCGCGGAGGCGTCGGTGACCTCCTCGGCCTCGATCCACGTCAGATGGACGCGGGACGCGTTCTCAAACCCGGCGTGCTGCAATGCCTCGGCCACCGACAGATAGGCGTCGTGCAGCCGCACATATTTGCCGACGATGCCGATGGTCACATCCTTGGTGCGGTTTTCGATGCGCGAGAGCATTTGGTTCCACTCGGCTAAGTCCGGCTCGACGGCGGGCAGTTGCAATTCGCGGCAGACAATCTTGGCAAGGCCGTTTTTCTCCAGCATCATCGGGGCCTGATACAGCACCGGCAGCGTGATATTCTCGATCACGCAGTCCTCCTTGACGTTGCAAAACAGTGCGATTTTATGCAATACCGAGGGCTCAATCGGCTCGTCGCAGCGGCAGACGATCACGGCGGGCGAGATGCCCATCCCTTGCAGCTCCTTAACCGAGTGCTGGGTCGGCTTGCTCTTGTGCTCGCCCGAGCTTTTGATATAAGGCACCAGCGTCACGTGGATAAACATACAGTTATGCGGCCCAACCTCGAGCGACACCTGACGGATTGCCTCTAAAAACGGCTGACTCTCAATATCGCCAACCGTGCCGCCGATCTCGGTGATGACGACGTCCGCGCCGGTTTTCTCGCCCACCGAATAGATAAAGCTTTTGATCTCGCTTGTGATATGCGGAATGACCTGCACCGTCTCGCCAAGATAATCGCCGTTGCGCTCTTTGTTGAGCACATTCCAATATACCTTGCCGGTGGTCAGGTTGGAATATTTGTTGAGATTTTCATCGATAAAGCGCTCATAGTGTCCCAAGTCGAGGTCGGTTTCGGCCCCGTCCTCGGTGACAAACACCTCGCCGTGCTGATAGGGGCTCATGGTGCCGGGGTCAACATTGATATAGGGGTCAAGCTTCTGCGCCGCCACCTTTAGGCCGCGCATGCGCAGCAGCCGTCCTAACGAGGCCGCCGTAATGCCCTTGCCGAGCCCTGAAACCACGCCGCCGGTTACAAAAACATATTTACTCATAAGCAAACCTCCCCTTCAAATACGACCGTCGCGGAGCCGGCCATCAGCACCGTCTCGCCGGTGTAACGAATCGACAGATCGCCGCCGCGCAGCTGAACGGTGATATCGGTATCCTTCTCGCAATGCCCGCACAGCACGGCCGCCACCGCGGTGGCGCAAGCCCCGGTGCCGCAGGCCAGCGTCTCGCCGCTGCCGCGCTCCCACACGCGCATTTTCAGCGTATGCGCGTCGAGTACCTCGACAAACTCTGTGTTCACACGCTCAGGGAACAGCAGGTCGTTCTCATAAGACGGCCCGATCTTCTCAAGGTCGAGCGCGTCGATGTTTTCAGTAAAGATGACGCAATGGGGGTTGCCCATCGACACACAGCTAAAACGCCGCACCTCGCCCGCAAGCGGATGCTCAACGTCGATCGCCCGCTCGCCGGGCAACCGCACGGGAATATCCGAAGGGATCAGAATCGGCTTGCCCATATCGACCGAGACAGCGGTCACCGCGTTATTTTCAATCGTCAGCTTCAGCGTTTTGATGCCGCTGAGCGTCTCAAGCGTCATGACCGGCGCTTTGACCAAGCCGCGCTCATAGGCGTATTTGCCGATACAGCGCGTCGCGTTGCCGCACATTTTGCCCTCGCTGCCGTCGGCGTTGAACATGCGCATTTTCACATCCGCCACCGCGCTGGGGCAGATGAGCACGACGCCGTCGCCGCCCACGCCGAAATGCCGGTCTGAAAGCTGAATGCTCAGCGCCACAGGGTCTTCGACCTGCTGCGTAAAGCAATTAAAGTAGATGTAGTCGTTGCCACAGCCGTGCATTTTTGTAAAGCTCAGTTTCTTGGTCTGCATACCTGTCATCCTTTCTATCAATAAAACAATATTGTCCTTAGAAGCATCAAAAAAGCGTCGGCAAGGATTTTTGCGGTCAACAAAAAATCCCTCCCGACGCCATTGTCCAAGAATTACAACTTGGAGATTATAGCACTTTTTAAAGAATATTGCAATAAAAAACAGGATGGAAATCATTTTTAGCGGCAGCTAAAATAACGCTAATACGCGCGGCCGTCTCCCGTCGAGACAGGATACCCCAAGCTCTCTTCCGCATCACAATTCGTAGGTTTTTAAGATATTTTCAGCCACCTCACGTTTGGTTTGCCGCAGATCCATCGCCTGCTTTTCAATATAGCGATGCGCCTGCGGCTCGGTCATCAGCTGGCACTGAATCAACGCGCACTTGGCGCGGTCGATGATCTTAAGCTCCTCCATGGCGGTTTGCAGCCTGCGGTTTTCTTTTTGCAGCGCCAGCACATGGCGGCGCGCCGTGTTCAGCAGCTTTAACGACTGAAAGAAGAAGGGGCGCGACACCGGCTTTGGAATGACGAAAACGCCGTCATCCTCCACGCGGGCCGCCACGTCGTCAGCGCGCTCGTTTTTGACCAGCATCAGCACGCCGGCTCTTGACTGCCGCGCGGCAAGGCAGGCCAGCTCATGCCCATATTCATCGGTCAGCGGCGCGTTGATAATGACGGTGCCATAGTCAAAATCGGCCAGCAGCCGTCTGGCCTCCGACCCGCTCGCGGCGGCAGTCGCGGCGGACTGCGCCTGCGGGGGCAGCAGCTCTTCTATAAAGCGCCGCCCCTCCTCCGACGAAGAGACAATCAAAACCTTTTCCAAGCCGCTCACCCTCTTTCACAATACCCGATACTGCCAACGTTTAATACCGCTCAAAATACATCTGCTGCTCGCATTTGTTCTTGTATTCGGCATTGTCCAGGGCAGCCTGCTCGCGGCGCTTGGCCGCCACAAACCGTTGCAGCGTCGCCTGGGGCAGCACATTTTGAATAAACGCGCTCTGCTCGGCCAGATTCAGCGCCTCTCCGAGGCTGGCGGGCAGCTTTTCGTATTGGGTCAGCGCCTCGGGCGTCAAAGAGGCGTTCGCGGCGGGCGGCAGGCAAATCCCCTGCTCAATGCCGTCGAGCCCCGCGTGCATCAGCAACGCAAAGGCGATATACGGGTTGCAGGTCGGGTCGGGCGAGCGCAGCTCCATACGGGTATACGCGCCGTCAACCGCCGGAATGCGAATCAGATGCGCGCGGTTGGAATGCGACCACGCGACATACTGCGGCGCCTCAAACGCGCCAAAACGCCGGTAGGAATTGGTGGTCGGGTTTAAAAAGGCGGTCATCTCACGCACATGCGACAAAATACCGGCGATAAAGCGCTCGGCCTCGGCGCAGTGTCCGTGCTCGCGTTCAACAAAGATGTTGCGCCCGTCCTTGGCCAACGACAGGTTGATATGCAGCCCGCTGCCCGCCGCCCCCTCGAGCGGCTTTGGCATGAACGAGGCGTACATGCCGTTTTGCGCGGCCATCTCCTTGACAACCCCCTTAAAGGTGATGAACTGGTCGGCGGTGGTCAGCGCGTCGGCGTAGCGAAAATCGATCTCGTTCTGGCCCGGGCCCGACTCGTGGTGAAAGCTCTCGGGAATAATACCCATCTTTTCAAGCGTCAGGCAGATGTCGCGGCGGATATTCTCCCCCCGGTCGGCGGGCGGAATATCCATATAACCGGCGCGATCAATCGGCTGCCGGGTCGGGTTGGAGCGCTCATCGAGCTCAAAAAGATAAAACTCATATTCCGGGCCGACCTGGCAACTATACCCGAGTCTTTCGGCGCGCGCGCAAGCTTTTTTAAGCAGCGCGCGGCTGTCCCCCTCAAACAGGCTGCCGTCGGGGTGGCGCACCTCGCAGATCAGGCTTACCGCGCCGCCCCTGCTCGGCCGCCACGGCATGGCCGCAAGCGTTGAAGGCTCGGGAACCAAAAACAGATCGGCTTTGTCAGCGTTCAAAAAGCCCTCCACGACCGAGGCGTCGAAGGAGATGCCCCCCGCAAAGGCGCGCGGCAGCTCGTCGGCTGTGATGGAAATACTCTTCTGCGCGCCGAACAGGTCGCAAAATGCCAGACGAATAAATTTTACGTCATTTTCCCGGACATATTGAAGAACCTCATTTTCGGTGTAAATCAACCAAATCGCCCCCTAATGTGTGGTATTGTAGCATAGATTGCATTTTGAACGCAAGTCGATATTTGCAAGAGTATCAACAAAAAACTTCAAAAATTCTGTTGACAAATTACAAAGTCGCCGCTATAATAATAATATACCAGCAAAGACGCTGTGGGCTATGGGGCCCATGGCGTCTTTTGTTTTTATATGCGCAAACTCGCGCCGATAGGAGGAACTGACGATGACAAGCGTACCGGAAATGTTCGGCAGCCTGGTTTTTAATGACAGCGTCATGCAAAACAAGCTGCCCAAGGCCAGCTATCAGGAATTTCACCGCCTCATCAAGGAAGGCAAGCCCCTCCCCCTTGATCTGGCCAATGTAATCGCAAACGCCATGATGGATTGGGCGGTGGAAAAGGGTGTGACCCATTTTACCCACTGGTTCCAGCCCATGACCGGCATCACGGCTGAGAAGCATGACAGCTTCATCACGCCGTTAAAGCACGGCGGCGTCATGATGGATTTCTCGGGCAAAGAGCTGATCCGCGGCGAGCCGGACGCCTCGTCTTTCCCGTCGGGCGGCCTGCGCGCGACCTTTGAAGCGCGCGGCTACACCGCGTGGGACCCCACCTCCCCCGCCTTTATCAAGGACGGCACGCTGTGCATTCCCACGGCGTTTTGCTCCTACGGCGGCGAGGCGCTCGACAAGAAAACCCCGCTTATGCGTTCAATGGAAGCGCTCAACGTTCAGGCGCTGCGTATTCTCAAACTGTTTAACACCCCTGCCGACCGCGTGTTTAGCACCGTCGGAGCCGAGCAGGAATATTTTCTCATTAATAAAGAGCTGTTCCACAAGCGCCGCGACCTTGTTTACACCGGGCGCACACTGTTCGGCGCGAAGGCCCCTAAAGGGCAGGAGATGGAGGATCATTACTTCGGCGCGATCGACCCGAGTATTCTCGCCTTTATGAAGGATCTCGACGAGGAGCTCTGGAAGCTCGGCATCCTCGCAAAGACCGAACATAAAGAGGTTGCACCGGCCCAGTACGAGCTCGCACCCATCTTTTCGACCACTAACATCGCCACCGACCACAATCAGCTGACGATGGAACTGCTTAAAAAGGTCGCGCTGCGCCACAACATGGTCTGTCTGCTGCACGAAAAGCCGTTTGCGGGCGTCAACGGATCGGGCAAGCACAACAACTGGGCGCTCGCCACCGACAAGGGACTAAACCTGCTTGAGCCCGGCGATTCGCCCGAGCAAAACGCCCAGTTCCTGCTGTTTTTGGCCGCGGTCGTCAAGGCGGTCGACGATTATCAGGACCTGCTGCGCGTGTCGGTCGCCTCGGCCGGCAACGACCACCGCCTTGGTGCAAACGAAGCGCCACCCGCTATTCTTTCAATCTTTTTGGGTGACCAGCTCACCGCGATTCTTGACGCCATCGCAAGCGGCACCGCCTATAACGGCAGCGTGCCGAAGGATATGACCATCGGCGTCAATGTGCTGCCGCGCTTCCCCAAGGATCTGACCGACCGCAACCGCACCTCGGCGTTTGCCTTTACCGGCAACAAGTTCGAGTTCCGCATGCCCGGCTCAAGCTTCTCAATCTCGGGCCCGAACGTCGTGCTCAATACCATCGTCGCCGAGTCGCTGTGCGCGTTCGCAGATGTGCTCGAAGGCGCCGAGGACTTCACCGCCGCGCTGAATAAGCTGATCAAAAAGACGGTCAAGGCGCACCAGCGCATCATCTTTAACGGCGACGGCTACTCTGAGGAGTGGCAGAACGAAGCGGCCCGCCGGGGGCTTTTAAACCTCAAGAGCACGCCCGAGGCTGTCCCGCACTTCACCGCTGAAAAGAATATTTGCCTGTTTGAAAAACACGGTGTTTTCACCGCCGCCGAGATGCACTCCCGCTGCGATATTCTGCTCGAGGGCTACTGCAAGACGCTCACCATCGAGGCCTACACCATGCTGGATATGGCCCGCAAGAATATTCTGCCCGCCGTACTTAAATATACCCGAAAGATCGCCGAGGGCGCCGCCGCCAAGAAGGCCCTGTCACCGGCGCTCTGCCGCAAGACCGAGGAAGCGCTCGTCTCAAAGCTGTCGCTGCACGCTGCCGCTTTAAGCGACACGCTCGACACGCTCGACGCGCTGCTGCTGGAAGCAAAGGATTTCACCAACCTGGCCGCGTGCGCCAAATTCCACCATGACAGCCTCGTTCCCACCATGCGGGAGCTACGCGCCGTCGCCGATGAGCTTGAGACGCTCGTCGACGAAAACGCCTGGCCCTTCCCAACCTACGGCCAGCTGCTGTTCTCGGTGTAGTTCAAAGGCCTGTCCATTCTTACAACAACCTCCTCTTTTATGAGCTCCTTTCCGAGTTTGTCTGCATCCGGCAAGCACCGTCCGCAAGGGCGGTGTTTGCCGTTGCGGCATATTATAGCCAAATAGCCTAAAAGTCGGATGGTCTTGGCAGTCTACAGCAGTTTGACGCACCACACCAATTGATGCCGTCATCTTGCTTGCGCGCGGTTAACCTTAAAGGTTGGCCTAAGCATCTCAATAATAAGTTCAACCGCGATATTTTGTGTCCAGCCGCGTTGTCAGCCTTGCCGGACATATTCACCAGTCCTGTTGCTGTGTTCAAGTTATTTGGCTATATCAAGCGGCAGCCGATCCCGATTTTATTGAGAACTGTTGATCAGGTTTATCAGCTTGTGGACGTGATCGCTTTTGTTTCTTCCGGCCTCGTAGCACACACTTTTAAGCACCATATTGTCGGTCTTCATAAATTGCTGGTGATATTCCTGAAACGTCTTA
>DALYYK010000120.1:0-7411 GCA_031983305.1 Candidatus Fimivivens sp.
CCTACCTGTGGCGATTGCCGATTCTATGAAAAAAAGCCGCCCTTTTTACAGGACGGCAATGGTTCTGGAGCAATTTCCCCTTGATGGGCTGCTGCTTGATTTTATTTTTCGGTTTCTTCACAGTTATCCTCCAATCGTTATAGCGACATAGTCTGTTCGTGATCCCCCTGGGCATGACCGGCCGCACGCTTTTTCTCGTTCAGCTTGAGACGCCGTTTTCGGTCAATGTGAGGACCGGGTGGCTTCAGCGGCGGCGTATTGTCAGAAAAAATACGGCTCATGTGATGCAGGAGCCGTGTCCCCGCCAGCAGGACGGAGGGGTCTTTGAAGCTGTCCATATGGTCGAGGAAAAACTGAGCGTAAATGTTGCCCTGCGCTGCCGAGAGGGTAAACCAGCGGACAGCGGCATCCTTGTCCCTTGGAACGTCCTTGCCCATCAGATACAGCTTGCCGAGGGTGTACTGCGCATATTGATTTCCCTGTTCAGCGGCGGCAGTCAGAAATTGCAGGGCTACCTGTATGTCCTTTGGCACATCCTCGCCCATGAGGTAAATCTTGCCGAGCCGGTACTGTGCAAACTGGTTTCCCTGACCGGCAGACCGTTTCAGGTACTCCATGGATTTCGGGATATCCTTGGGAACATCCTCTCCCTTGAAGTAGAGGATGCCGAGGGCGTATTCCGCAAACTGATTTTTTCTGTCCGCGGCAAAGGTCAGCCATCGGATGGCGGACTCCACATCCTTCAGTACGCCCGTACCGCCAAGATACAGTTTGCCGAGCCGGTATGCGGCGAAGTCATTGTCTTGTTCTGCCGACAGGGTATAGAGCCGTATCGCCTCGGCGGTATTTTGCGGAACGTGCTGCCCCTTTTCATAGAGCTTTCCAAGAAAATATGCGGCATAGGGATTCTCTGCCTCCACCGCTTTTCTGAGATAGCCAAGGGCCTTTTCTACCTCTTGCTGCGGCGCATTTTCATCGGAGAGGATGAGCTTGGCAAGCTGGTAGCAGGCAAAGGGATTTCCAACAGATGCCGCCTTTTCAAAGTATTCCTTTGCCCTGGCTTCATTCTTGTCAGTACCAACACCATTCAGAAGCATCCAGCCAAGACGGTACTGGAGCTTATCATCATGGCCCTTTTCCTCCAGAGAAACAAAGCCGAGAAAGGCTTCTCGAAAGCGGCGGTCAGCGTCCTGCTGATTTTTTTTACAGCCTATTCCATCCCGCAGCATTTTACCCAACTCAAAGCTGGCATAGGGAAAGCTCTGATCCGCCGAGCGGGTATAGAGGGCAAAGGCAGTTTCATGATCCTGTTCCACGCCCTTACCGTGGTAATACAAACCGCCAAGGGAATACTGAGCATACTTATACTTTGCATTCGCGGAGAGGGTGAGCCAATCTGCCGCCTGCAGATAGTCCTGCTCCGTGCCAAGCCCAGCGGCATACATTTTGCCGATTCGGTACTCAGTATACTTCCACGGCTTTTCTTCCTCGGCGGCATGGAAAACGGCGAGGGCTTTTTCATACCATTGGTACGCTTCTCCGGCATCCGCTTCGCAGCCAAGGCCATCGGCAGCCATTCGGCCAAGGTCATATAGAGCAAGCGGATTATCCGCCCCCGCTTCCGTGAGGAAGATTTCACGGGCCTTTTCAAAGTCCTGCGGGATTCCGGCATCCTCATCGCCGTACAGGTATTTCTTCGCCAGCGTGTAGTCCTCCGTCCACCATGAGTCAGAGGATTCCTTGCCGTCAGAGTTTTTTTCCCTTGTGGACCGACCCTCATCATCTGCCGACTCCTGATCTTCTTCATCCTCCGAGTCGGCGGAGGGTATCTCCAGATCATTCTCCGGCTCCGGAAGAGCGGTTTCCACCGATGCCGGTTCCTCGAAGGTAATGGTCCCAAGGAGCAAGGTTTCCTGAATGACCATGTTACGGATGGACTTGAGATCATCACAGCGGGAAAGAGGCGGTGGCTCGGATGGCGTTTCGGTATAGATGGATTCGATCCTGCCCCTGGTTTCCCACCACAGGCGATAGGCTTCCGCGACACGACTATCCTGCGCCAGCTCATCCACGATTTTGTCCACAATATTTTTTAGTTCTGCCTTGAGGTATCCATACTGTTTTTTGCCGCCGACTGTTTGCAGACGCTCAGCAAGGTGTGTGATGAGCTGCTCCATGCGGTCACTCTGTAGAATGCCGCCTTTCATCTGACGGATCAACTCCCGCATGGACTCTGCAGCCCGTTCCTTCAGGTCATCCCGCCGCTGGGACTTTTCCCCGTAGAGCGGAATGAGCTCCTGCCGAAAAATATCATTTGCCAGTGAGGACTTCATCTTCTTGATGCCCTGCTTGGTGAGGTATCCTTCTTTGGGGTCGGTGCTGTAGCAGAGCATGTGGACATGGGGATGGTGGCTTTCATTATGAAAGGCAGCGTACCATTTCAGATGGTACGGATGGATTTTCAGATTCTCCGCAATCTCCAATGCCTTAGAGGAAAGCAGGGCCTTCCATGCAAGCGCATTATCATACCCCAGCCGGGAGGCATCCTCACGCCGGAGAGAAATAATCGGCATCCACACATTTCCGGTGTATGCGGACAGCTCATCCGCAACTTGATTTAAAACCAGCGGATCATCGCCGCTTGTGAACAAACCGTGGCTATCAAACTTTTCAACACGGGGACGGTTGGCGATATAGTCCAGGTATTTTTCCCGGTCACCGATTTTATCCAGATGCTGTTCCAATGCGATGGTGATAAACTCCGAGGCGTTTTCCCGGTTCGGGTATGCGAGGTAATCCTCATACTCGAACAACTCCTTGGTATCGGGAAACTCCCGGAGGATTTCCTTGACGAGAGCCTGCTGTTTTTTCGTAGCGTGCCAAAGCTCACGGCCATTCTTTATTTTATCCACACCATCACGGGTGGCAATATACTTGACGAGGTTATTCAGATGGGCGGCAGTTTTTTCGCTGCCTCCCTTGAGGTAACCGTTTTTTATAACGATGCGGGCCATTATTCTTCATCATCCTGGCTGCTCTGGAAGTCCACCGCATCATCCAGACGGATTTTGCCCCTGGTCTTTTTCACTTCGGCAACGCATCGGCCGCGAAGCCGGTGCAATTCATCATCTGTGATATTGAGCGTGGTTGCCAGCAGATGCATCATCATGCTGATCTCCACCGACAGACGAAAGAGGTTAGCTGCCACCCGGTTTTCGGTTTTCTGCAAGGTTCCCTCAACAGATGAGAGCAGGGCTTTGGAAAGGTAGGAGGTGATGTCCTCCGATCCAAGGTAACCCATGTAAAAGCCGAGTGCTTTCTCTATGAATTCGCTGCGGCTCTTGCAGTTGTCTTTTTCCAGCCAGCCGTCCATCCGGTCCATCGTTTCGGGATACATCCAGACAGCGGTTCTTTCCTTGTTATTTTTCATCGGCAAATCCTCCTTAAGTGTGACGTCTACCCCGAAGGTGACGGTTAGAAAGCCTGTGGTTCTCTGCATTTTTTCTATTTTCGACCACCCCGGCTGTGACAAACCCTCAATCCGACCACCTCATGGGGAAGCGCGAAAAACGTCCAGCACTGCTGGGCGAAGTGAGCGGCGGGCGGTCGCTTGCGACCACCCGCCTTTCTCCTGCTCTCTTTTCGACCGTGGAGGTAGCATGGGAATCTGGCTTGATAGCAGATTCCTGACAGCTCCGCACAAAGCCCTCACAATCGGTTTTAGCCGGTTTCGTGGGTAAACCTGCCACCCAGCATCGTAAAAGCCCACACAGGGGCAGACAGGGGGGCAACGCCGGGGGAAGGCGTGTGCCCGTCAGGTACTGAAAAAGCCGCCCCGTTATAGGACGGCTCTTTCAGCTATGCCATGGGGTTATCCGGCAATCATCTCCGGCAGGGACTTTTCTGCCTTGGTCAGCGTGATCCAATCCAGGAGGTTCTGGCATTCCCTCAGTATGTCAGCCATGTCGAACATAACCCGGCGCTCGGCATAGCTGTCCAGGTGCAGGGAGGTTTCAAACAAATCCTCCAGTGCTTCAAGGGTTTCCAGACCAGTCCAGTTCTCCAGCACATCCTCATTGTCAATGTCGATATGGGGAACGTCCTCGCCGGCATTCAGCCTTTGAATGACTTCCTTTTCCTGTTGGATAAAGCCGAGCAGCCGCTGAGTTTCCTCTGCCGGAAGCCTCCACGCTTTCTCCATCAGGGTGATTGTCTGCTCATGGGTCCCGGTATCAGCTGCGTTACCGCCGAGACTCAGCATGGCAATCGCTTCTTTCGCAAGCTGTTTCTGCAGTTTTTGCGCTCTCATCTGATCCATTTTATCAGCTCCTTCTTATTTTTTGGGGCCTTTTCTGTGGCCTCGCCAACACCATGCCACACTTTTTTTCGGAAAGCTATCACCAATTGCAATAAAATTTTGATGCACTCAACCGAAAACGGAGAAAGGATAAACAAAAAAAGCGCCATGCCCTTTCTCAAAAGGGATGACGCTTTCTTTTTGTGGATGTCACATGGTAAGGTTCTGTCCGGTCTGCTCCTGGGTACTCTGTTCCATTGCGAGGAGCTGCTCCATGCTGTAATCAAGAATTTTTGCTTTACGTTCATGGAGCATGATCCGGTAAAACTCTTTCTGCACCGGTAGCAGTGTCGGCGTTTCCACCACGATTTTATCAAGTTGCTCCATGTCGATCCGGCGGTGAACGCGCTTCAGGGCTGCGTTGCAATCTTCGTTCTTCAGAGAAGAGAGGAAGGAAAAGTACGGGATTTTCTGGCCGTTTTCTTCAATGGAGGACGCTGGGAACGTGAAAATGCGCTTGTTCATTTCATCCTCGCTGTCAAGTACGGTCTGCATATTTTCTACTGCAAGCTGCGGGTACAGGCAGGAACCACAGTCATACACCGGCGCAATTTCAGCGGTTTGGAGCTGCTCATCCACAAGAATACCCCAATTACCATTGTGCCGGTCGAAGTTTCCAAGGAGTGCATCCGCGATAAACATATCCCAAAAGAAATCCCGAAGCTGGTCTGGCGGCAGCAGGGTTTGTTCCTCAATCGCCTGTAAAATAGAGGACAGCTCTTTGCCGTATCCGCTCTGCTCACTGTCAATGCAGGTGTTTTTCAGATGGGCAAACTCAATCAACTTCTTGCCGCCCTCGGTAAAGTCACCGCAAGCTACCACCGTTTTTTTCTTGCCCCGGCTGTCGGTATAGGTGCCAAGAAGGGTTTCCTGTGTCTTGAAACCCAGAGCTTCAAAAATGTGGCACGCCAGATATTCGCTGATGCAGCCGTTGGTATAACTCATCTCCTTGTTGCGGCTCGGCCGGGGAGGAAACTTCAGCATATAGCTTTTATCGCCGTAGCGGACATTGATCTTGTTGCCGTTTGCCCCGCCGTAAGCCTTAAATTTATTCACCACACAGGGTGTGAAATCAATCATCTGTGTTCACCTCGGTTCCATACAAATATTTTTTCCGCAGATAGTCCGCCTGTTCCTCAGTGATGGTGCTGCTCCAAAGATTGGAGTTGATTGCTCCGTACAGTTCATCACTGAGGCAGTCCAAATGGAGTACCCGTTCTTTTTCTCCATGGAGATAGTCGTCAATGGCCGTTTGAAGACTGGGTGGCAAACCGGTTTCCAAGTAGGTTTTGTCAGACGGTTTGCCGTTTGTGTTACCCGGATGGGGCCGGTTATCCACCATCACCAGTTCCTCCGGAGGCATATCCAGCGCCTTGGAGAGCTTGAGAAGCGTGGCGGCATTGCACCGTTCCAGACGAGTTTTGCCGTTATAAATATCCGCAAGCGTTGCCCAGGGAACGCCGCTGGTTTTCGATAAAGCGTATCGGGAAATGTCTTTCTCCCGCAAAAGTTGTTCAAATCTCATTCTGATCACCTCAATTATATTATATCGGTGTTCCGATACAGTGTCAAGATGAAACCAGGAATGAGAACCGAACACCATAGAGAACCAGCGTCTAACCCATGGTTGCCCTTACAACTGCTGACCGCCTTGTCCGAGACTCAGACCTTCCTCGGCTTGGAGACCGTCGCAATAAGCGTCCAGAGAAAGCCCCTCGCATTTTTGGCAATAGGCGTTCATCTGTTCCAGCAGGATACCCTTTTCCACATCGTCCAGTTGATAGGTTAGTTCTTCGCACCCACCGTCCCCACGGTTGAGGACAAGATCCAGCGTATCGCAGACCTGCCGGGACTCCATATCAAAGTTGGCGTATACATTGAGCCAATCATCGTTCTCAGTCGTTTCCACATGGGTACCGAAGACCTGATCCACATTAAAATCAGTGTTGATATAGAAGTTGAGACGTCCGTCCATTTCCGAAATTTCATCGGAGAAGTGAATGTCATTTTCTGATAAACGCCGGCTGTTTTGCAAATCTTCATCAGCAGTGTGTGCCGTGTTGATCATCTGTCGGCCGTCAAGCCGCTCCAGAAAAATGCCCCATTTTTCTTTGAATGAGCGATCTTCCTTGCGGTAGGCATGATAGACGGCAGTCATCACATCCTTGAGAATAAATCCCGTCCAGCCGCTGTTTCGCTGGGCGGTGAGGAAATCGCCTTTATCGAAGTCGATGTCAAACACTCCTGTGACATTGGGGCTGCCGTCGATATACTGCCCGGTTCGCTCTGCATACTCCTTTTCGGAAATGGATTTCCCTGACTGTAAAAGATAGTCTGCGAATGAGGCGCTCTCTGTGCCAAGCTCATGGCGTAGATAGCGCCGGGTTTGGAGAGCGGTGTTGAGCAAATCGAAGGGATGCTCACATTCAATGCACCGCGCCTGCCTGTCCTCAACGATCCGAAAAACAGAAAAACGGCGCCGTTCTTCCGCACGCCGTTCTTCCGCAAGGCGCTCACCTTCGATGCGGTTGTTGATGCTAAACCGTTCATGTTCCGGGACCGTCTGCATATAAAATTCCATTAGCCGTGCCTGCATCACGGTTTCCACACTGGTTCCGGCTTCGGCAAGAATGCGCTTCAGCGCATCGTACTGATATTGATTCAGCCATAATTCTATTGATGTATCGCCCATTGTGATCCTCCTGTTCATTTAAAGCCTCAGATTCATACCGAGGTTAAACTGCATCCTGCTGGGGGGACGCTGCCGGGGTAGCCTTATTTTTTTCTTTCTGTTTTTTAGGGGGAGCCGTGGAAGGAGTGTCCTCGCACCCTTCGTCAATGTATTCCCGGACAGCGGAGGGAACATATTTTTCATAGAGCTTTTGCAAAGCATCGCCAAGCTCCTGTTCCAAGTCCGCATTTTTCTTCTCCATGTAGCGTTTGACCGCCCGGAGCTTTTCAGCATCCATTTGTATAGTGACGTCGTCTTTTTTCATATTGGAAATCCTCCTGTTGATTTTGATGGGTTTTAGTGCAGCAGAGCAGAAAGAAAAA
>DALYYK010000121.1:0-7370 GCA_031983305.1 Candidatus Fimivivens sp.
TCCTTTTGGCCCTGAGATGGACAACAGCGCCTCCGCCTTTCCAGTGGGCCGCGGCGGCATTCACCAGCCCGACGAGGCTTTTTCAATCAAAGAGATGCGCAACGCAACTAAAATTTACGTCGCCGCGCTGCTCGAGCTGGATGCCATGCTTTAAACCTAGCATTAGCCCTCGGCGCAAAATAGGACCGCCGCCCTGTACGCGACGTTTTATCAGATGCCTTTTACATAACCTATACAAATAATGCCCCGACCGAGCGGTTTGAACCGATTCGGTCGGGGCGGTTGTTTTATGCGGTGTCAGCCTACAATCGCTTTCGGTAAAAGTATTCAACACCGAGCCGTTGCCGATGTTGAATACTTTGCGCGTGCACGCGATTCAAAGCGTCACTGTCTTAGTCGCAATCTCCTGACAAAAGGCGCGATCATGCTCAACAAAAAGGATGGTCGGCGTGTAGGTTTTGAGCAGCGTTTCAATCTGCATGCGCGAATAAACGTCGATGAAATTGAACGGCTCATCCCAAATATACAGGTGCGCCTGCTCACAGAGGCTGCGGGCGAGCAGCACCTTCTTTTTTTGCCCCGCGCTGAAATCGCGCATATCCTTCTCAAACTGAACGCGCGAAAAATCGAGCTTACGCAGAATCGCCTTAAACAGGCTCTCGTCAATCTCCTGCTGCCGGGCATAGTCGGTCAGATTGCCCGACAGCCCCGAGGCGTCCTGCCCCACGTAGGAGATTTTAAGCCCGCCGCCCCGCCGCAGGCTGCCCGAATGGGGAATATCCTCGCCTAAGATCAGCTTTAGCAGGCTCGATTTGCCCGAGCCGTTGGGCCCGCACAGCGCAATTCTGTCTCCCCGCGCAATCGAGAAGCTGATATTCTGACAGATGACCCGATTACCATAGCAAACGGCAACCTTTTCGAGCACGGCCAGCGTCGCGCCGGGATAGTTCAGCGGCTGAAGCTTTAAAGCGTCGGCCGTTTCGATATTTTTAAGCAGCGCCGATTTTTCTTCAATCGCGTTTTGCTGGCGGTTTTCCAGCGATTTGGCGCGCTTCATCATCTTTTGAGCCTTGTGCCCGATAAAGCCCCGATCGGGACGTAAGCCGGAATTTTTGGTGGCGTATTTTGTTTTCTCTACCTGATCCGACCACGACGCCGTTTGCTTGGCCGCCTGCTCAAGCCGCTTAATATCCTTTTTAAGCTTGTCGTTTTCAGCCTGCTCAAAGCTGTCTTGCCGGGCCTTATTCTGCCACCAGGATGAGAAATTGCCCCTTTGAAGGTCGATATTCGTTTTATTGACCGACATGATATGATCGACGCAGCCATCTAAAAGCGCGCGGTCATGCGACACGAGAATAAACCCGCTCTTCCGGCGCAGATAGCTGCCCACCGCGGCTCTTGCGTCCATATCGAGATGATTGGTCGGTTCGTCTATCAGCAGAAAGCGGTTGTGCTTTAAAAACAGCGCCGCCAGCAGTACCTTGGTCTGCTCACCGTTAGAAAGCGTCTCAAACGGCCGATAGAGCAGGTCGTCGGCGGTTTTTAACAGGTTTAGCTCCCGCAGAATCTCCCACTCCTGTACGTCGGGCAACATATCGGTGATGAGCTCCAGCGTTAAGCGTTGCTTTTCTGATACCTCGTACGGAAAATATTCAAACCCCACATCGGCCGAGATGGTACCCGAAAATGGATATTCACCCATCAGCAGCTTTAAAAAGGTAGTCTTGCCACGGCCATTGCGCCCGGTTAGCCCTAACCGCCAGTCGGTATCGAGCATGAGACTGATATTTTCAAAAACAGCATCGTGACTGCCCTCATAAGCAAAGGTCAGGTTTTTAACATGAATTAAGGACATGGTGCAAATCCTCCCGTCTTGTAAAAAATTAAGCTGCAAGAAAGTTCATTCTTGCAGCTTAAAACAACACGGGAATTCAAACCGCAGGTCTGCGGTTTGAATGCTATTATTTTAAGGCTTTAAAGATGCTAAACTTTCTTGCAACGGCATGACAAAACAGGCGGCATGAAGGCCGCGCGCCCATTTTTATAATGCCCTATAACATTAGCAAGAAAATTTGCGCATCTTTTCACCTCAAATCATTTTTCTATCATTTATTATACTTCAAGCGTACACGAATATCATTATCCCGTATCAAACGGTCAAGTGCTGTGGCGCTTTAATCAAGTATAATAGATGTTCTGCGGTTATTATATCAACATTTTGATCCATTATCAAGAACCAATTTATTTCTGCCGATGTCTTAAAGGCGGCCGCGCACGCGGCCGCCCTATAATTCAACATAACCTTGCATCATATGTTGAAACAACGCGCAAGCTTACATAATTTTGTGAATCCAACCCTCGGGCGCCTCAATAACACCCATCTGAATTCCGGTGAGCGTCTCATACAGCTTCTTAATGACGGGGCCCATCTCCTCCATGCCAGAGGGGAAGCAAATCTCTTCGCCAAAGTTGTTGATGCTGCCGACGGGGGAGATAACCGCAGCGGTGCCGCACAGGCCGCACTCGGCAAAATCGTGGAGCTCATCGAGCAATACCTCGCGCTCCTCGCACTCAAGGCCCAGATAATCCTTGGCGACCACCATCAGCGAACGGCGGGTAACCGAGGGCAGAATAGTCGGCGACTTGGGCGTGACGACCTTGCCATCCTTGGTCACAAACAAGAAGTTTGCACCGCCGGTCTCTTCGACCTTGGTACGGGTGGCCGCGTCGAGGAACATATTCTCGGCAAAGCCGGCGTGCTTGGCTTGATAACCCGCGTACAGGCTCATCGCGTAGTTGAGGCCTGCCTTGATATGGCCGGTGCCTTGGGGCGCCGCGCGGTCATAGGGGCTGACCGTCAGCTTAATCGGCTTGGCGCCGCCTTTAAAATAGGGACCAACAGGGGTACAGAACATACGGAAGGTATATTCGGGCGCGGGCGCAACCCCGATAACCGGGCCGGTACCGTATACGTTGGGACGGACATAAAGCGTCGCGCCCGAGCCAAACGGCGGCACATAGGCGGCGTTGGCCTTACTCAGCATATCCAGCGCTTCGATAAAACGCTCTTCAGGGAAGAACGGCATCATCAGGCGCTCGCAGGTGTCCTTCATTCTCGCCGCGTTTAATTCAGGGCGGAAGGTTACAATGCTGCCATCCTGGGTCGTATAAGCTTTAAGTCCCTCAAAGCAGGTCTGTGCGTATTGAAGCACACCGGCAGATTCGTTCATAACGACGTTAGGATCAGAGACCAACTGCCCTCCATCCCACTTTCCGTCCGCATAAACCGAGACATAGCGGCTATCGGTCGGCATGTAGCCGAATCCCAGCGAGCCCCAGTCTATATTTTTTTTCTCCATCTTATAGATCCCCTTTCGTCACTGAACTGATACCGATAAAGCGTAAACAAAAGCCGCACGAGATATCCGCCTTTTAGGGCATTACCAGTATTATGTATTAAAGTTACTGACTATTATAGTACGCTGATGCAATGATGTCAAAGTAAAACCGCAATATTTTTGCACCGTATGCATTTTCCTTGTTATTTAAGGGGTATAGACACCCTTACCACGCCACCGATATCCTGCGGGGCCGCAAACACCGCGACAAACTTACCGCCGTCCAAATAGAACGAGGCGTCCAAAAGCCGTTCGAGTGAGACAACGCCATCGGGGTAGGACAGTCTTTTTTTCAACATATCGACACCTTGACTGTTAAGATATGCCCGCTGTTTGGCAGCCAGCACCTCGTCCTTCTCAAGAATTTTTGAGGATTGTTCATCAAGCAGCAGCGCCACAAGCGTGCTGGAATCGATGATTGAATCGACGCCGACCAGACCGCCGGTGGCCGACTCAAACACGAGGCCAAAGCAATAAACCTCTTTGGCGGCATCCTTGGTCTGCAAATATTTAATATCATACATCGTACTGTAATAAGCGCCGTCGTTTCGGGTCAGCGAATCATAGACCGCCAGACTGTGCACGGCCTTATCTGGGGCGATCTTATCTCGCAGCGCAAACAGCGCCGTATGTATTTTTTCCGAAATATGCTCGGCGGGTTCTTCGGCCAGCGGGTCCATGGCGCGCGGAAGCGCATAATAGAGATAAACGCCGTCCTCGGCCAGTTCGCCGACATCCATATCGAACACGAATATATCGATCGCCGAATTGCCTGATGTATTTTCCCCGGCGCTGGCCTGCGAGGAGGAACTGCGGTTGAGCGAATCTTTAAAACCCGCCCGCGAACACCCCAGCATCAGCATCGCCGCCAGAATTAAAACCACACCTTTTTTGCCTAAACGCATCGCCACCATCCTCCTGTATTAAAAACAGTTTAAAAGCCCGATGTATAACAACGTTGTTTGCAGCTATTATACCATAAGTCCTGAGTTTTTAGGTCGTACCGGCATAATTTTTGTTTTTTCTTAACAAAATGTCGTCTTTTCACTAAATTGATGGGTCAGTGATTTTTTGCGCATAAAGACGAAAAAGAGCCGTCCGCAGCGCGGCAGCTCTTTTCCGTGTCAATCAGCCGGGGGAGATCTATCATCAAAGCACCGACCTCAATGTCGGCGTCTGACTTCGCATCAAGGTCTTTTTATCGGGAGCGGCTTTTGGTATCACAATGGTATAGACAATATTTTGTTCATCCTCGGTCTTTTCGGTTTTGGCGTCTATGCCCGCTTGCTTCATCACCTCGACAGCATGGCCGATGGTCGAGGTAAAAAGGCGAAGATCCTTCAAGATCAAAATGCGGCCGCCCTGCTTAGGCTTTTGCTGCTTTTGGATGTCCTCCACCATTTTTTCGGTCTGTTTAACGGTGGCATGCGCCTGAATTATTTTTGACACCACCGCCTCAAGTCGGGCGTCCTCGCAAAGCGGCAGCAGCGCCCGGGCATGCCTTTCGGTCAGTCCGGCTTCAACCAGCCTGTCCACCTGCGGCTTGGGCAGCCGGAGCAACCGTAGCTTGTTGGCTACCGCCGACTGCGACAGACCCAGCCGTTCGGCGGCCTGCTGTTGGGTCAATTCCTGCGTTTTAATCAGCAGCGCAATAGCCTGAGCCTCTTCAAAAAAAGTCAGGTCTTGACGCTGCATGTTTTCGATGATCGCGAGCGTCGCGCTGCGGCGGTCATCTGCCTCCTCCAGCAGGGCGGGGATGCTCGTTTCTCCAAGCATTTTAAAGGCCATCAGCCGCCGTTCTCCGGCGATGAGCTGAAAGCGGTCGCCCACTTTTCGGACTACGACCGGCGAGATCAGCCCGTTTTCTTTAATCGAGAGTGCCAGCTCCTCAAGCGCCTTTTGCTCAAAAACCTGACGGGGCTGCGCCGGGTTTGGATCGATGCTGTCGAGTGGAACCAGTCTGACGCGTGTGAAGCTGTTCCCTAATAGCGGCAGAAACCCCATTGCGCACACCCCCAAAAAATAAAACAGTATATTCCCTTTGTTAAGTGGAATATACCATTTATTGGAATATATAGCAAGAATTTTTGGCCGCATATCCCGACAGAAAGTCCAACCGCCGCCGGACTTTCTACACAATGGCTGCCCTTGCCGCCATAATCGGCAAAATTATATAAAGCGTTATTTGAAATTTAATAGCAACAGTCCGCCAAGGCAGAGCGCCATGCCGCCGACTTGTCTGGGGCCAAGGCTTTCGCGATAAAACAAAACCCCCACGACTACGAGCAGCATGGCAAGCGCAATGTTTGCGATCAGTGAGCACACGCTGATATTCCACCCCGCGCGATAAGCCAGAATATAGCCGATTTCAAGGCAGACGATGCTGATCGCGAGCAAAACAGCCGTCCAGTTGACGCCCTTAAAATTATCGGGCGAAAAGCTGCCGGTTTGAAAGCGCATCATTAAAAGCGCGCAGACTGCCGCCACCACATAGGTGACCACCAGCGACGCCGTGGCATTGGCCTCCGGGGGCGTCGCCTTCGTCGCAATGTTGTAGGCAAGATTTGAAAAGACAATCAGTATAATCGGCAAAAATGACGCAAAATGGCCGGTCATCAAATACGCCCCCTCTCTACAGCGGTTTTTCGCTGAGCTTTATACGCTGGCGCGGATATTTTTTGGGCGTGTTCTTGATCTTTTCAATAATGATCAGTGTGCGTTGCCCCTGATCGGCCAACGCATATTCGTGAACAGCAGCAATGCTGCCGCCTAAAATCTCAATCGCTTTTTTGGCAACCGCTATTTCAGCGGCACAATCCGGCCCTTTGAGCGCCAGCATTTTTCCGCCGATCTTTAAAAGCGGCAGGCAATATTCACACAGTACCGCAAGCTGCGCGACCGCGCGCGAGGTCGCATAGTCAAAGCGCCCGCGCAACGCTTGATCCGCCCCCGCCATCTCGGCGCGGGCGTGGACAAAGGCATTCCGCTGATCGAGCAGCGCCGATAGCTCTTGTAAAAATTTCAGTCGCTTGTTCAGGCTGTCAAGCAGCGTCAACTCAATGTCCGGCCGCATGATTTTAAGCGGCACACCGGGAAAGCCCGCCCCGGTTCCAACGTCGATTAACGAAGCGCCCGGCGCTATTTTTTCGAGCGCCAGCGGGAGAATACTGTCCGCAAAATGCTTGATGGCGATCTCATCGGGGTCGGTAATGGCGGTCAGATTCACTTTTTCGTTATATTCCAATAAAAATTTACCGTAAGTATTGAAATAATCACGCTGCTGGTCCGTGAGGGTCAGCCCGAAACTCGCCAAGCAATCAGAAAGCTTATCGATCGGAATCATTCTTTGCATCTCCTTCTCTGCGCCGGCGCGCAAGCTCAAGCATCAATACCGAGATATCCGCGGGGGATACCCCCGAAATATTCATGGCCGCACCAAGACTTTGCGGCGCCACCTTTTGGAGCTTCTCGCGTGCCTCGATGCGCAGGCCTTTGATCTCCGAAAAATTGAGGCTGTCCAAACTGATGCCGCGCAAGCGCTGCATCTCGGCAGCCTGCGCCCTCTGCTTTTGGATATAGCCGGCGTACTTGATTTCAATCTCAACCTGATCTGCCACCGCGCGCGGAAGCTGCGACCGCTTTTCGTCAAACGGTGCCAGCATCGCGTAGGTTATCTGCGGTCGGCGCAGCAGGTCGGCCATTTTAACGCCGCTCGAAATCGGCGCGGTACCCTGTGCTTCCAACAGGCTGTTGAGCGCGCCGGTGGGGGAGAGCGTAGTGCTTTGCAGCCGGGCAATCTCATCGCGGCGCTGCTGCTCGCGCAGCAAAAACTGCTGCCAGCGCATGTCGCCGATCAATCCAATTTCCCGCCCCTTAGGGGTCAAACGGGCTTCGGCATTATCCTGCCGCAGCAGCAGGCGGTACTCTGAGCGCGAGGTCATCATGCGATAAGGCTCGGTGACGCCCTTGGTC
>DALYYK010000122.1:0-7327 GCA_031983305.1 Candidatus Fimivivens sp.
GTCGGAGATCAGCGGCAAGGAGAACAACTACCTGCTGCCGGAAGAGCATGTCGCGGCCTTTGCGATTGCGCCGGACGGCACCGTGGCGCTGGCCGTCGGCGACTATGAGGCGGCGCATCAAATCCGGCTGATCCTGCTTGATCAAAACGCCGTGCCAACGGCGCAGGGCAGCCTTGACCGCGACATCCAAAGCCTGCATTTTTATAATGACGGGTTATTGGCATTTTTAGGCGACCGCGCCGTGCGCTTTAACGCGCAGCTGCAAAAGGAAGAAATCACCGAAACGCCCGACGCGCTCTTTGCGCAGGTGATCGGAAAACGACTTTATTACGCAACGATGCAGCAGATTAACCACGCCGCCATAAGATAGAGTGAAAGGGACGGCATTCCGTCTGCAAAAAACACCCATTTGACGTGCTTAAAATATCAAGGTGGCGCAGCCGCCCGCATAGAAAGGAAGGATGACCAATGCCGTGGATTCTCGACGCGCTGACGGTGGTTATTATCGCCGCTTGTGCTTTGTCCGCTTATCGCAAGGGCTTTTTGGGCACCCTCACGGCGTTGTTGGCGTCGCTGGCGGCACTTTATGTGTCGCTGCGCTACAGCCAGACAATCGCGGAATTGGTCTATGAGCAGTTTTTTTCGAGTAAGATCGCCGCGCTGGTCGCACAGCATTTAAGCGATTTTACCGCGGCCGACGCGGCCGCCTTTGCCCAAGGCATTGTCAATTTGGCTAGCCATTTGCCCGCGGTGTTTTCGTCAGCGCTGCGTTCGGAGCTGGCGATTTATGTCGAGCAGTGGTATCAGCAGCTGGCTGGCAGCAGCGCTCAGGCGATGACCGCCGCTATCACCAACGCGATTATTGCGCCACTGGCCATTGGCCTACTGCGGGTCATCGTATTTTGCGTTTTGTTCGGCCTGTTCAGTATGCTGGGCAACGCGGCGGCAAGGCTTTTTAAAACTGTCAATCATTTACCGATTATAGGAACATTTAACGCGCTGCTCGGAGGGGTATTGGGCGCGATACAGGGTATGCTGTATGTGTTCGTCGCGTCAGCCGTGCTGTGGTTTGTCCTTTTAGCCTCGGGTGGGCAGTTCGGGCCCATCTCGTCCGAGATGATTAGCCAAACGCTGATCTTTAAATATTTTTACACGGCGGGACCGTGGGTCAATTCGGCGATAAAGTTGATATAAATGCGAAAAACGTCAAAGTCGGCTTCATAGCCAGTTCATAACTGACTGATAAAATAAGAATCGTTTCTTTTTACACATATAAAATTCCACAAAACCGGGGTGATATCCAATGAATATGCTGTGCAGCCGCTGTAAGCAGCGAATGGCTATGATATTTGTCAGCAAAATTGAAAACGGGCAGCCTGTCAACGAGGGCTACTGTATTCAGTGTGCCCGCGAACTTCGCATTCCGCAGGTGCAGGAAATGATTGATAAGCTGGGCATGTCCGAGGACGATATAGAAAATATATCCGACCATATGAGCGAAATTTTTGGCACAGAGGGCGATTTTGAACCGGGTGGCGCAATGCCGATCCCGAGTTTTTTACAAAATTTTATGACTTCGCTGACCGGCGGGGATGATTCTGCCGAAGATAGCGAGCCGCTGGATCTGATCGAGCCGCCCCAGCCGACGAAAAGCACCCGCGAGCGGGAGCGGGAACGTCCAAAGCGCGACAAGGGTAAGGCTCGAAAATTTTTGGATCAGTACTGTGACGACCTGACCCAAAAGGCCCGAGAGGGTAAGCTGGACCGCATTGTCGGACGCGACAAAGAAATCTACCGCGTCATGCAGATTTTAAACCGTCGCCAGAAGAATAATCCCTGCCTCATCGGCGAGCCGGGCGTTGGCAAAACCGCCATTGCCGAGGGCATTGCGCAGCGTCTGGCCGAGGGTCATGTGCCGCCCCGCCTGATGGATAAGCAGCTCTATCTGCTCGACCTGACGGCGCTTGTGGCTGGAACGCAGTTTCGCGGCCAGTTTGAGAGCCGCGTCAAGGGGCTGGTCGAGGACATCAAAGCCGAGGGCAACGTCATTCTGTTCATCGACGAGGTGCATAACCTCATCGGTGCGGGCGACGCCGAGGGCTCGATGAACGCTGCCAACATCTTAAAGCCCGCGCTCTCGCGCGGTGAAATTCAGGTGATCGGCGCCACGACCTTTAACGAATACCGCAAGCATATCGAAAAGGATGCCGCCTTAGAGCGCCGTTTCCAGCCCGTGACAGTCAACGAGCCGTCGATTGATGAGACGGTCGAGGTGCTTTCGGGCATCAAGGGCTATTACGAGGCGTTCCACCGTGTCAAGGTGTCGGATGAGGTGATCCGGCAGGCCGTCGAGATGAGTGAGCGCTACATCACCGACCGCTTTTTGCCCGATAAGGCCATCGACCTACTCGACGAGGCCTGCTCCTGCTGCACGCTCGACAACACCGAGCTGGCGGACTATGAGCAGAAAAACCGCGATTATGAAACGCTTCGCAAAAAAGAGGCCGAGATGGCTCAGGCGCAGGAGCTTGATTATGCGAATCTCGCGCAAATGCGCAGTGAACTGCTGCGGTTAGAAGCCGCGATTAAGGCGCTTGAGCCGGTCGCGTTGGGCCGCGCCGTGGCGGTGGACGATCTCGCTCGCGTCATCGAGCTGTGGACCGGTATTCCGGCGGCAAAAATCAAAGAAAGCGAGCTTATGAAGGTCTCGCAACTGGCCGACGAGCTCAAAAAATATGTCATCGGTCAGGATGAGGCGGTCGAACTCGTTGCCGCGGCGGTGCGCCGTACCCGCGTGCAGCTCTCTGACCGGCGGCGTCCCGCGTCCTTTATCTTTGTCGGGCCGACCGGCGTGGGCAAAACTGAGCTGGTCAAGCGGCTGGCGCAGGCGCTGTTTGACACGACTGAGCCGCTGATCCGCATTGACATGAGCGAATATATGGAAAAGCACTCGGTTTCACGCATTGTCGGCTCGCCACCCGGCTATGTCGGCTACGACGAAGCGGGGCAGCTCACCGAAAAGGTACGCAGAAAACCCTACTCGGTCGTGCTGTTCGACGAGATTGAAAAGGCGCACCCCGACGTGCTCAATATCCTGTTGCAAATATTGGACGAAGGCCGCATCACCGACGCGCAGGGTAGGCGGGTATCGTTTGAGAATACCGTCATTGTCATGACCTCGAACGCGGGCTCGAACATCAAGGGCGGCTCGGTCGGCTTTGACAAGACGCCGAATGAAGTCTCGCGCGACCGCGCGATGAAGGCGCTCTCCGATTTCTTACGCCCCGAGTTCCTCGCGCGTATCGACGAGATCGTCGTGTTTAAGAACCTTCGTGTTGAAGATTTCCGGCGCATTGCCGCCTTGATGCTCGACGAAATCAAGGCCCCGCTTAAGCGGCGCGGCATCACGTTTGGGTATGACGATTCGGCGCTTGAGCTGATCGCGCAGCGCGCGTTCGGCCAGAAAGCGGGGGCCAGAGATATCCGCCGGGTTATCCGCCGCGAGGTTGAGGACCCGCTGACCCGCCTGATTGTCGACGCCGGAGAAAATGCCCCCGCATTGATCAGCGTGTCGGTCAAGGATCAAAAGCTGACGCTTGTGACGGCGTAAATAACATTAAATAGGGCCGGGTGAAAAGCGTGATCGCTCTTCATTCCGGCCTTAGATGTTGTCAAAAAGCTCATGCGTTTTGGCTGCTATGCTAAAACGGTACTGCTTTTTTGCGCTTGTGCGCAGGAACGGCCCCACCCCCGGCGCTTACATGTTCTGTGGAACATGTAAGCATCTTTTACTGCGTGACAGATGCGAGGCGCCTTGCAGGCGGGACACTGTCCTCCCGCGTGCCCCCTGACCTTCCGGCGGGGTTTTGAAACGACGGGGTTTAGGGGCTTAAGAATACGGTTCTTGGCGTTATATGCACTACGTGAAGGTATTAGCGTCCCACCAACGTTTGTAGCCGCGCATCCAGACTTGTTACGTGATTATGTGCGCCAATTGTGTTTGTAAGGCCTCTTGGGGCACGGCGGTGCTTCTATCACGCCGCCGTGCGGGGAACGTCTAAGCTTTTGACAGCATAAGAGGGCGGGGGTGAAAAGTGCATGCTTTTCATCCCCACCCTTTGTGTTTTAGCGTATGGCTGATCACGCTTCATCGTGGCTGTTGCGCACCGACGGCGTCATCAGCATGGCCAGCGCAAGGCCGATCGCAAGAAGGCCGCAGACGAAGAAGCAATTGTTCACCCCGGCGATCTCTGAGAAACCGCCGCCTAACAGCAGCCCCAGCGGCGAGGCGAACAGGCTGACGCTATAGGCCAACGACAGCACCCGCCCCAGGTATTCGGCGGGTATCCGGCTTTGAAAAATCGCGGTTCGCAGTCCGTAAAAGAACGGAATCGTCACGCCCATCACGCCCGAGAGCGCCATAAACGCGCCCAGCCCGTGGGGTGGCAGCAGGCCGCTGAGCATCGTGCCGACGCCGTAAATGCCGATCGAAGCGGCAATCGCCCCAATCTTATGAATTTTATTGCCCACCGCGCCGAGCAGCAGCGCGCCCAGCAGCGTACCGCCCGAAAAGACAATTTCGACGAGGCTCGAGTCGGCGATGCTGCCGCCGAAGTAGGTCATTGTCATCAGCGGGTACATCGACCCGATCGGGAAGTAGATAAAAGCGTACAGCGAGCTGATGACCATAATCGCCGCCATGCCCTGCTCGCGCCGCAGCACGGCGATGCCGTCCTTGGTGTCCTGCCACAGGTGCAGCCGCTCGCCCTGCCGCAGCGTCTGATTTTTAGGGATGGCCATAAACAGCACAATGCCGATGGCAGCGAGCGCGCCGAGCACATCGAGCAAGATGATGAAGCCTAAATCCCACAGGCTGTAAAGCACGCCCGCCAACGCGGGGCTTAAAATCAGCGACACCGACTCAAAACCCTGCGAAAAGCCCGCGCAGCGCGCGAGCTGATCCTTCGGGACGATGGTCGGGATGATGGCGTTGAAGGTCGGGGAGTGGAAGGCCGCGCCGACCGACCGCAGGCAGAGCATCAGAAAGATCAGCCAGACCGGAATTGTGCCCCCAAACGCGGCGACCGCCAGCGGCAAGGCGGCGAGGGCGATACCCAGATCGGCCAGAATTAGCACCTTTTTGCGGTCGAACCGATCGATAAAGGCGCCGGTGAACAGTCCGAGCACGGCGCGCGGCAGATAGCCCGACAGTGTCGAAAAGGTGACGATGGCGGGCGAGCCGGTTTGCTGCGTCAGATACCATACGATCGAGATTTGTAAAATTGAGCTGGTGAGCATCGACACCGCCTGCCCGAGTCCCAAGAGAATGAATTTTCGTTTCCAGTTTTCCATGAAGCCCCCTGAAAATCGGCCCTTTACGGGCTGTGATACACCTTCATGGTGCTTTCGGATACGGTGTGTGCCGGCAGAAGAGTTGCATGACCTCGGGCGTCGCGCGGCCGATTTCACCATTTATTATATAGTATACCAAAATGAGCATATTAAAGAAAGCGAGCGGCGGAGATATTTCTCCGCCGCTCGCCCCCAATACAGTCGTTCAAAAAAGCTGCGCTTCGTTAAGCGTACTAAAGCCGCCCTTTTGCAGCAGCGCAATAGCTTTTTGGTTGTCGTCAGGGCGCAGAATGACCACGGCGTTTTTCGGGTCCCGACCGAGGAAGGCATAGCAATATTCCACGACCACATCGGTGCCCAGCGCCGCGAGCGCGGCGGCCAGTCCGCCGGGGTGATGCGCGATGGCGACGGCGATAACCTCGGTGGTCGAAACGGGATAACCCACGCTGTGCAGCGTTTTTGCGGCGAGCGCGGGATCGTTAACGATGAGCCGCAGCACGCCAAAGTCGGAGGTGTCGGCGATCGAAAGCGCCAGAATATCGATGCCGGCGCTGCCCAGCGCGGCGGTGATGTTCGCGAGACTGCCGGCACGGTTTTCTACAAAGACGGAGATCTGCTTAACGGTCATAACAATTTCCTCCTTTTAAAATACGCGTTTATCGATGACGCGCTTGGCTTTGCCCTCGCTGCGCGCGATGGTGCTCGGAGAAACCAGCGTGATCTTGGCGGCAACGCCCAACGTCGATTCGACGGCGCGGCGGATCATCTCCTCTTTCTGTTCGATCAGGCGCACGGCGTCAAAGGCCATCGAGGCGTCCATCTCCACCTGAATCTCGAGCGTGTCAAGCGAGCCCTTGCGGTCGACGATGAGCAGATAGTGCGGCGGCAGGCCCAGCTCGAGCAGCACCGATTCGACCTGCGAGGGGAAGACATTGACGCCGCGGATGATGAGCATGTCGTCGCTGCGACCCGAAACCTTGTTCATGCGCACAAAGCTGCGCCCGCAGGCGCAGGTCTCGCGGGTCAGCGAGGTGATGTCGCGGGTGCGGTAGCGGATCAGCGGTAAGGCCTCCTTACAGATCGCGGTGAAGACCAGTTCACCCTTTTCGCCCTCGGGCAGCACCTCGCCGGTGTCGGGGTTGATGATTTCAGCGATGAAAAAGTCCTCGTTGATGTGCAGGCCGTTCTGCGCGCTGCAATCGTAGGAGACGCCGGGACCCATGATTTCGGACAGGCCGTAGATGTCGTAGGCCTTGATGCCCAAGAGCGCCTCGATGCGCAGCCGCATCTCCTGCGTCCAGGGCTCGGCGCCGAAGATGCCGCATTTGAGCGTAATCTCATCAAGCGAGATGCCCGCTTCTTGCAATGCCTCGCCCAGAAACAGCGCGTAGGAGGGGGTGGCGCACAGCACAGTGGAATTAAAATCCTTCATGATCTGAAGCTGGCGCTTGGTGTTGCCGGTCGAGGCCGGAATGACCGACGCACCGATTTTACCCGCGCCGTCATGCAGGCCGATGCCGCCGGTAAAAAGCCCATAGCCATAGGAGACATGCACAAAGTCACTCGAATCGGCCCCGGCCGCCGTCAGAGCGCGGGCAACGCATTCGCTCCACATATCGAGGTCGTTTTGGGTGTAGCCCACCACCGTCTGCTTGCCGGTCGTACCCGAAGAGGCGTGGATGCGCACCACTTGATCCATCGGAACGGCGAACAGCCCGTAGGGGTAGTTGTCGCGCAGATCCTGCTTGTAAGTAAACGGCAGCTTGGAAAGGTCATCAACGCTTTTGATATCCGCAGGGGAGATGCCGGCCTCGTCAAACTTGGCCCGGTAGAACGGAACATTTTCGTAGACGCGGCGCACCGTTTGCGACAGGCGCAGCGACTGCACCGCTTTTATTTCGTGAAGGGGCGCGGCTTCCATCGGGTTCCAGAACGGCTTTTGCATGTTTTATCCTCCTCGGTGCTGATAATGGAT
>DALYYK010000123.1:0-7283 GCA_031983305.1 Candidatus Fimivivens sp.
TTCCTCGCCGACCTTGATCTGTCCACGCTCAACTCTGCCGGTGGCAACGGTGCCGCGGCCGGTGATGGTGAAGACGTCCTCAACAGGCATCAGGAAGGGCAGGTCAGCCTTGCGCTCGGGGGTGGGGATATAGGAGTCAACAGCGTCCATGAGCTCCTTGATGCAAGCCATCTCAGCGGAGTTGACGTCGTTGGATTCCAGCGCCAGCAGCGCGGAGCCCTTGACGATCGGAATATCGTCGCCGGGGAACTCGTAGAAGGACAGGGTCTCGCGGATTTCCATCTCGACGAGCTCGAGCAGCTCGGGATCGTCAACCTGGTCAACCTTGTTCATGAAAACAACGATCGCGGGCACGCCAACCTGACGGGCCAGCAGGATGTGCTCCTTGGTCTGAGCCATCGGGCCGTCGGTCGAAGCGATAACCAGAATAGCGCCGTCCATCTGAGCGGCACCGGTGATCATGTTCTTGATATAGTCGGCGTGTCCAGGGCAGTCAACGTGCGCATAGTGGCGCGCAACGGTCTGATACTCGACGTGAGAGGTGTTGATGGTGATGCCGCGCTCTCTCTCCTCCGGAGCCTTATCGATCATATCGTAAGCATTGAACTGAGCCATGCCCTGCAAGGACAGGTATTTGGTAATCGCAGCGGTAAGAGTGGTCTTGCCATGGTCAACGTGGCCAATGGTACCAATGTTGACGTGGGGCTTGCTTCTTTCGAATTTTGCCTTTGCCATTGTAGTTTTTCCTCCCTTTTTATTTAAAATAAAGTCATCATCTACGGCTCTACAACCGTTATTGTAGCAACCTTGGATTCAAATTGCAAGCGAGATTTTAATTAATCCTGCTTTTTACCGCGGGCCGAAATAATGCCCTCGGAAATGGATCTCGGCACCTCGATATAGTGCGAAGGCTCCATCGAGTACTGGCCGCGGCCCTGAGACTTGGAACGCAGGTCGGTGGCGTAGCCGAACATCTCGGACAGCGGAACGATCGAGTCGATCTGCTGTGCGCCAAACTTCGCTTCCATGCCCAGAATCTGCCCACGGCGGGAGTTGAGGTCACCGATAACGTCGCCCATATACTCCTCGGGTACGTTGACCGAGACTTTCATCATCGGCTCAAGAATGACGGGATCCGCCTTGCGCATCGCCTCTTTAAAGGCCATGGAGCCGGCGATCTTAAACGCCATTTCAGAGGAGTCCACTTCGTGGTAAGAGCCGTCATACAGCGTCACCTTGCAGTCGACAACCTGATAGCCCGCGAGCACACCGGCGGCCATTGCGCCCTGAATACCGGCGTCAACCGGTCCGATATACTCCTTGGGGATCGAGCCGCCGACAGTGGCGTTGATAAACTCGTAGCCCTTGCCCGACTCGTTGGGCTCAACCTTAATCTTGACATGGCCGTACTGGCCGCGTCCGCCAGACTGTCTGGCGTACTTCATGTCAACATCGGCGAGCTTGCGCACCGTCTCTTTATAAGCAACCTGCGGCTTGCCGACGTTGGCTTCGACGCGGAACTCGCGCAGCAGACGGTCGACAATAATCTCCAGATGCAGCTCGCCCATGCCCGCGATGATGGTCTGACCCGTTTCCTGATCGGTGTAGGTGCGGAAGGTCGGATCTTCTTCAGCCAGCTTCGAGAGCGCGAGGCCCATCTTCTCCTGGCCGGCCTTGGTCTTAGGCTCGATCGCAACGTGGATAACCGGCTCGGGGAACTCCATCGACTCGAGGATAACCGGCGCCTTAGGGTCGCACAGCGTATCGCCGGTCGTGGTGTTCTTTAAGCCAACCGCCGCCGCGATATCGCCCGCATAAACAACCTCGATATCCTTACGGTTGTTCGCGTGCATTTGCAGCAGTCTGCCCATGCGCTCGTTGTTGCCCTTGACCGAGTTCAACACCTGAGAGCCGGCCGAAATGCTGCCCGAATAAACACGGAAGAAGCACAGCTTGCCGACATAGGGGTCGGTCGCGATCTTGAATGCCAGCGCGGCGAAAGGCTCCTTATCGGAGGTCGGGCGCTCGCACTCTTCGCCGGTGTCGGGGTTGACGCCGGTGATGTGATCGATATCGATCGGCGAGGGCATATAATCGATGACGGCGTCAAGCAGCAGCTGAACGCCCTTGTTGCGGTAAGACGTACCGCACAGCACCGGGACGATGGTGTTGGCCAGCGTACCCTTACGGATCGCGCTCTTGACCTCCTCAACGGTGAGTTCCTCACCCTCGAGGTATTTTTCCATCAGCGCCTCGTCTTGCTCGGCAGCGGCTTCCATGAGCAGGTTGTGATACTCCTCGGCCTTTTCGAGCATATCCTCAGGAATTTCTTCCTCGCGGATATCCTTACCGAGATCGTCGTAATACACTTCGGCCTTCATGGTGATGAGGTCGATGATTCCTTTGAAATAGTTCTCCTCACCGATCGGCAGCTGAATCGGCACAGCGTTGCACTTGAGACGGTCGTGCATCATCTTGACGACGTTATAGAAGTTAGCTCCCATAATGTCCATCTTGTTGACATACGCCATTCTCGGCACCTTGTACTTATCAGCCTGACGCCAAACGGTTTCGGACTGAGGCTCAACGCCGCCCTTCGCGCAGAAAACGGTTACGGAACCGTCAAGCACGCGCAGCGAACGCTCAACCTCCACGGTGAAGTCCACGTGTCCAGGGGTGTCGATAATGTTGATTCGATGTCTGGGGTATTGGTGCTGCGCACCTTCCCAGTAGCAGGTGGTGGCGGCGGAGGTAATCGTGATTCCGCGCTCCTGCTCCTGCTCCATCCAGTCCATGGTGGCGGAACCCTCATGGGTCTCGCCAATTTTGTGGTTTATTCCCGTGTAATAAAGAATACGTTCGGTAGTCGTGGTCTTACCGGCGTCGATATGAGCCATAATACCGATGTTTCTGGTTTTTTCCAGTGCGACATCCCTTGGCATAGTGTCCTCCTGTTGGTAAAAATACGGTTATGGATACGGACAGCTCTGTATCCGGCCTGGGGACTACCATCTGAAGTGGCTGAAAGCCCGGTTGGCTTCCGCCATCTTGTGGGTATCCTCACGCTTCTTGCAGGCGCCGCCGGTCTGATTAAGGGCATCCATAATCTCGGCCGCCAGTCTCTCCTGCATGGTTCTCTCGCTGCGGTTTCTCGAATAGCTGGTCAGCCAACGCAGACCTAAGGTCTGGCGTCTGGCGGGACGAACCTCCATCGGAACCTGATAGGTGGCACCGCCGACACGGCGGGCCTTAACCTCGAGAACCGGCATAATGTTTTCGAGCGCCTGCTCGAAAGCCTCCAGCGGCTCCTTGCCGGTCTTTTCGCCGACAATGGCAAACGCGCCGTAAACAATCTTCTGCGCTACGCCCTTCTTGCCATCATACATGATGTTGTTGATGAGTCTCGTGACCATCTTGGAGCCGTAGATCGGATCCGCCAGGACGTCGCGCTTTGCAATATTACCTCTTCTTGGCACTTCTCTTCCCTCCTTCATAAAATAATGAATTCATCGGTACTCGAAAGCAAAGAATCTTCCGTGCGCGCCAATGCAGAGGCTTTATATCTTATATAAAAGCTGCTGCATTATTGCGGCATCTAAAGCTTACTTCTTCTTTGCAGTCGCGGCACCGGCCTTCGGTCTCTTAGCACCGTACTTGGATCTGGCCTGCATACGCTTGGCAACGCCCTGCGTATCGAGCGTACCGCGGATGATGTGGTAACGCACGCCGGGGAGATCCTTAACACGTCCGCCACGAATCAGAACAACCGAGTGTTCCTGAAGATTGTGGCCGATACCGGGAATGTAAGCGGTGGCTTCGATTCCGTTGGACAGGCGCACTCTCGCGACCTTTCTCAGAGCGGAGTTGGGCTTCTTAGGGGTCGAGGTTCTGATAGCAGTGCAAACGCCGCGCTTCTGCGGTGAGTTCTGATCGATCATCTTGCGCTTCTTCGAGTTCCATCCCTGCAAGAGAGCCGGGGAAGCCGATTTCTTTTCGACGACCTCTCTTCCCTTTCTGACAAGCTGGTTAAAGGTTGGCATTTTAGTCGTTTCCTCCTTTCAACAATATTCCGGGAGCTTTTACAAAAACGTTCTGGACCAGGGTCCGAACGTATCCCGCAAAACAGTTCACCCAATTTATGATTTTACCATTCGCGAATGCGTTTTGTCAACAATATTTACGACGTTTCTTCGTTAAAAGCGCCAAATTTGCGATACAGCGGCAAAATATCGTGAAAAACACGCAATATCCGGCTAAAACGAAAAACATCATTATCATTGGCAATAAACGGGGGTATTATAGCGCGGACGCTAAAAAAACACAAGTAATTTGTGAATAAAATGTTTTAACAAGGTATTTTGCCGCTGTCCAAGATGTTTTGTACCGACAGATTTCAGGCGCCTTTTGCGCTGCAATAGGGCGGAAATCAACGATCCGCCGGACTTGCGTGCGCGATAAGAGCTTAAAAATCCGTCACAAAGGCAGCGGTTTTCAGGGCGCGTTGGCCAAGGCGTTTTATAGCGCGAGAAAGCGCCGTTCGGAACAGCCCGAACGGCGCTTTTTAAAAGACGTTCAGACGTCAGTCTGCATAACCATAGGTGCGGTTCTCATGCCGTATGGCGACGTCCTCGTACTCGACGGTGCCGGTTCCCGCGGGAACGAGCTTGCCGATGATGACGTTTTCCTTCAGGCCCAACAGCGGGTCGACCTTACCCTTGATGGCCGCCTCGGTCAGCACGCGGGTCGTCTCCTGGAAGGAGGCCGCCGACAGGAAGGACTCGGTGACGAGCGACGCCTTGGTGATGCCGAGCAGCACCGGAATGCAGGTAGCGTAGTGCGGCTCACGGCCTTCCTTCTTGGCCTTTTCGGCAATTTCTTCGTTGATGGCCAAGAACTCGCTCTTTTCGATGTGCACGCCGGGGATCAGCGGCGAATCGCCGCCGTCGTCGATGCGCACCTTGCGCATCATCTGGCGCACGATAACTTCGATATGCTTGTCGCTGATATCAACGCCCTGTGTGCGGTAGACGCGCTGCACTTCCTTGATAAGATAATCCTGTACGGCGAGATGGCCCGAAACGGTGAGAATCTCGTTGGGCTCGGCCGAGCCTTCGGTGAGCAGGCCGCCCTTCTCGACGGTGGCACCCTCCTCAAAGCAGCGGGTAGAGCCGTAAACCACCTGCTTTTCAAAGCGCTCGCCGTCCGAGCTGATGACAACGACAAGGTCGCCGCCCTTGGGGTCCTTCTCGTACGAAACAACACCCGACAGGTGCGAAACAATCGCGGCGTTTTTGGGCTTTCTGGCCTCAAACAGCTCCTCGACGCGGGGCAGACCCTGCGTGATGTCGCTGGCCGTGACGGTGCCGCCGGTGTGGAAGGTTCTCATGGTCAGCTGGGTACCGGGCTCGCCGATCGACTGAGCAGCGATGATGCCGACCGCCTCGCCGATGCCCACGGGCTGGCCGTTGGCAAGGTTCGCGCCATAGCAGTGGGCGCAGACGCCGTTCTTGCTCTCGCAGTTTAAGACCGAGCGGATCTTGACCTGCTCGATGCCGGACTTGACAATGCGCTCGGCGTCGTTAAAGGACATCATGCGGTCTCGGGTCATCAGCACCTCTCCGGTTTCGGGATGCACGACGGTGTCGGTGACATAACGTCCGATCAGGCGTTCGCGCAGGCTCTCAATCTCACGGCCCGAGTCGTTGATGGCTACCGCCACAATGCCCTCATGGGTGCCGCAATCGACCTCACGGATGATGACATCCTGCGAGACGTCGACCAAGCGGCGGGTCAAGTAACCCGAGTCGGCGGTACGCAGCGCGGTATCGGCCAAGCCCTTACGCGCGCCTCGCGAGGAGTTGAAGTAGTCGAGTATCGTCAGGCCTTCGCGGTAGTTCGCCTTAATCGGCAGTTCGATGGCGCGGCCCGAGGTGTTGGCGATAAGTCCGCGCATGCCCGCGAGCTGACGAATCTGATCCATCGAGCCACGCGCGCCGGAATCGGCCATCATAAAGATGGGGTTATCTTCGGTAAAGCACTTTTGCAGGGCGTCCTTAACCTTGGCGGTTGTGTCGTTCCAGGTTCTGACGACACGCTCGTAGCGCACCTCATCCGAGATGAGTCCACGCTCATACTGGCGGCTGATCTTCGCGATGTTCTCTTCAGCGGCGGCCAGCAGCTCTTTTTTCTCCACAGGGATCACGGCGTCGCAAACGGCGACGGTGATAGCGCCCCGCGTCGAGTACTTAAAGCCCTGCGCCTTGATCTGGTCGAGCATCTCGGCGGTTCTGGCGCTGCCGTGGGTACGGATGCAGCGGTCGATAATATCGCCAAGCGTCTTTTTCTTGACGAGGAACTCCACCTCAAGCTTAAATTTGCCGTCGTAATCATCGCGATCAACATAGCCGAGATCCTGCGGGATCGGTGTGTTGAAGATGATGCGGCCGACAGTGGTTTGGATGAGGCTGGAGGCGGGCGCGCCGTCGATGTCGATGGTTCTGCGCACCTTGATCGGGGCGTGTAGTGTCACAGCGCCCTCGTTATAGGCCATGAGCGCTTCGTCAAAATCGCGGAACGCCTTACCGGCACCCTTTTCGTTTTCGCGCACCATGGTCAGGTAGTAGGAGCCAAGCACCATGTCCTGCGTCGGAACGGTGACCGGGCTGCCGTCGGAGGGTTTTAAAAGGTTGTTGGCCGCCAGCATCAGGAAGCGGGCCTCGGCCTGCGCCTCAGCGGAAAGCGGCACGTGTACCGCCATCTGGTCGCCGTCAAAGTCGGCGTTATACGCGGTACAGACCAGCGGATGCAGCTTGAGCGCCTTGCCCTCGACCAGCACCGGCTCAAAGGCCTGAATGCCGAGACGGTGCAGCGTCGGCGCGCGGTTTAAGAGCACGGGATGATCCTTGATGACCACCTCGAGCGCGTCCCAAACCTCCTTGATGGTCGCGCGCTCGACCATTTTGCGGGCGTTTTTGATGTTGGTGGCGACCTTTTGGTCGACCAGACGCTTCATGACGAAGGGCTTAAAGAGCTCCAGCGCCATCTCCTTAGGCAGACCGCACTGGTACATTTTAAGCTCGGGACCGACGACGATAACCGAACGGCCCGAGTAGTCGACGCGCTTGCCCAACAGGTTCTGTCTAAAGCGGCCCTGCTTGCCCTTGAGCATGTCGGACAGCGATTTTAACGGGCGATTGTTCGGGCCGGTAACCGGACGGCCACGGCGGCCGTTATCGATCAGGGCGTCGACCGCCTCTTGCAGCATACGCTTCTCGTTGCGCACG
>DALYYK010000124.1:0-7268 GCA_031983305.1 Candidatus Fimivivens sp.
TGAGCGTCTATGACGCTGTGGGTTAAAACGTCGGCGTCGGAGTGCCCGAGCAGCCCGTGTGTGTGCGGCAACTCAACGCCACCTATAATCAGTCGCCTGCCCTCGACAAGCCGATGGACGTCATAGCCATGGCCGATTCGCATCTTAAAACCCCTCCCGCTGCATCAAAAGCGCCTCCGCGAGGATGAAATCCTCCTCGGTGGTCAGCTTGATATTCTGATAGTCGCCCGGGGAAAGCGCCACCGTCGCCCCGAGACTTTCTATGAGCTGACAGTCGTCGGAATATTCCTGCCCGCTTTCTGCAAACGCGCGCAGATAGAGCTCTTTTCGGAACACCTGCGGCGTCTGGATCTGGACGAGTGCCTCGCGCGGCAGCGTTTCGGCAACAAGATCGCCATTGCGGCGTTTGATGGTATCCTTGACCGGTACCGCCGCCGTGGCGGCGCCATGCCGGACCGCCGCGTTGACCGCGGCTTCTATAACCGTGTCGGTGACAAGCGGCCGTGCCCCGTCATGAATGCAGACATATTGCGCGCCAGTCGAGCAGGCGCACACCCCCGCATGCACCGATTGCTGACGCGTAGCGCCCCCTTTGACGATGCTGCGCAGCTTTTTAAAGCCCTGATATTTGACGTCGGTCAGCAACGCGGGGATATGCGCCTCCCGCGTGACCACTACAATCTCGTCTATGAGGCCACAGCGCTCAAAGGCGTTGATGGTATGTATGAGTACCGGCAGCCCGCACAGGTCGGCGGTGAGCTTGTCAAAGCCCATGCGCAAGGACGATCCGCCCGCCGCGATCACGGCGGAAATTGGGCCAAAATCACGGCCCCGCCTCGATTTAAACATAGGGCGTTCCTGTCGCTCCTTTCAAAAAAGCCTGCCCTACAAACTGCAAGACAGGCTTAACATCATACTGCTTCCGCACTGGAAAAACCGATAGCCCAGCAGCAGATGTTTTGCCTGACGTGCGGCGTCAAGGTCGATCGAGCCAGCCTGATGCCGATATCGCCAACACAAAAATCTGTACGCCAATCTACTGTATTCCGGGTGTGCCAGACAACGGTATTAACTTTAAAAAAGCAGTTTTTTGATCAGCCTCGAAAGCGTCTCGGAGCTGCTGTACTGCTGCTCGGCTTGGGGCCTAACAGCCTTTGAAGATATGGAAGGCACCGAGGACATTGTAGACACAATCTCGCCGCCGACCGAAGCCTGTTCTACAGCTTCAGATCGTTGCGGCGCCGCGAAAAAAGTTCTGCTGCGGCACTTTGTCGACTCTATGCATGGCCTTGTCGCAGGGGATGTGGGGCTTAACGGCCTGTTGCTCAGCCTTGGCGGCCTTCTCCACCTCGGCAGCGGCGGCGTCGGCACCGGCCGGTACGACGCCGAGCAGCATTTGGTCGATCTCATCAAGCCGCGAGGTGAAGCTTTGCATCAAATCCTCGAGCTGGCCGCGCACGGTGGCAATCTCACTGCGCATCAGCGACACTTCCTTGGTGATCTTGCGGCTGGCGGTCACAGCACCCTGTTTGATCTGCTCCGCCTGCTCCTGTGCCTGAGCAACGGTATCGGCCGCGCGCTGGTTTGCGTCTAAAATAATATCGCCGATCTGCGCCGAAACATCTTCGTAGCGCTTGGCCTTATATTCGTAATTCTGAAGCTGCACCATCAGCTGGCGGTTCTGATCTTTTTGCTGCTGTAGTTCTTTCTCGCGCTCAATATAGCGCAGCTTTTGCTGGCTAACCTCGCTGCGCAGCGATTCGACCGTGCCGGTCAGCTCGCGGATCTTGCCGCCGCGCTCGTCGAGCTGGCGCTCCATCTCGGTTATTTTAGCCTCAAAGCTTGAAACCTGCTCTGAAAGCTGGTTGCGTGCGGCCGAAACCTCGCTGATGTGCTGGGCCAACTCCTGCGCCATTGTCCGGTTCTGTTTCCGAAGCTTATCGATATAGGTCAATACTTCTTGCTTTTCAAAGCCGCCAAAAAAGCTGGTTCTCAGCAGCACCTTTTCATCGCCGTAAAGCGTCAGGTCTAATTCGGCCATTCCAGGTTCCTCCCGCATGCAAAATAATTGAACTTACCTTGATATTATAGCATTTTATCCTGCATTAACCAAGGACATTTTGTCATTTATTTATGGAACATTGCGCCAAATCAGCGTCAGGCTCGACTGCCGCCCCACTCCACCACCGCAAAGCCGCTGCGCTGCCACGGGATGAGTGTCTGGGGCAGCACCTTTACAGGCTGCAGCAGGCCCTTATAGACCATATGCACCCTGAGCAGGCTGTCGGGCGCCGGGCTGATCGAAAGGGGTGCCAGCGCCTCGTACTGCTCAGTTGAAAAGCTAATGAGATTATAGGGGTTTTGGCGCATCTCCGGCACCCAATAGGTAATGAAATCGTTATATTCACGCGGCGTCAGCCCCATGAACACGAGCTTTTCACGCAGGAATGCCTCGGTGTCGGCGCCCTTGACCACAAAGCCCTCGGACAGGTCCCAATCGACCTTTTTGTTCCCCTCCCAGAACAGATAGTAGTGGGTGCTGCCATCCTTGAGGTTGGTCAGCGTGCCGTCCGGCTCGGCGTGCACCCGCCAACCGCCCTCATAGGCGGGATAGGTGTAGGTCAGTTCCTTTTCGGGGTAGCCCAGCGTCACGGCGACGTCGGCCGGCTGCTCGGGATAGAGGTAGATAACCGGCTTGGCGGTGGTGGGGTTTTCCACAGGCGCTTCTACTATGGGCAGCGCGTCGTGCGGCGCGCGCAGGTCATCGGGGAGATCCCCAACGGAATCTACGCCGTGAATGTGCTTGAGCCGGTGCGCTAACGCCTCAAAGCTGTATATTTGCGGCTTGAGTATATCACTGAAAATCACCGAGTTGTTATAATAAACCGCCTTAGCTTCATCATAAAAGCACACGCCATAATAGTTTTTATTAAATGCCAATGAAAAGGCCTGTGTTGTTTCAGGCGAAAAACCGCAGTCTAAGAGTTGGGCCTCGATGCCCTCCGTAATCGTCATCGAGGTACGTTGGCTGTAGTCGCCCTGATGAAAACCTGTGAAACGCATGGCCTTAAGCGGACCTCCGTCCTGCGGCAGGAACACCTCACCCTCGCCTGCAAAGCTATTGTCCGCTTTGTAGCTGGCTAAAAAACCGTAATAACCATTGTTTCGCACCAGTTTTTTGACAATATCCCCGGTCGGTCCGTTGGCAATTATCTCCTCTATGGCCGCAAACGGCATTTCAAGCATCGGATAAACAAGATCAATTCCCGCATCGCTGCGCAGTATAACGGCCCCGGTATCGGCATCGGCAGCATAATCAAAATGATCGTATCTGCCCTGCCAAACCGTGTCTATAAGCGCAGGCGTCAGCGCCGCCCCACCGGAATAAAAGCTCTCATAAGCCATGTGCCAGCTCAAGGTCGCCGGTGCATCGGAAGAATACCGGTCGGCGCGCGCACCTGAGGAGACGGCGCTTTCGTAGTCGAGCGGCGGCATCGGATAGGACAAGGGCGGGGCGGGCGGCAGTATCGGAACGGGCGGCGGGTTGTTGACCCAGGGGTCGATCTCATCGATACGGTCGTGGATATCCTGCGCGATCAGCATAAAGGGATAGACGCCGCCCATGCGCATATGCTGCGGCATTGTATCGGAAACTCCTCCCGAGACATAAAAGCTGATGCGCTCACCGTCGATAAAGCAGACGCCATGCGCATAAGGAATGCTCAGCGCGCAGGCCACCGTTGTCTCAGGTGAGAAGCCCTGCTCAAGAAGCTGCGCTTCTATGCCCGCCGTCATGGTCATCGAGGTGCGGTGGCGGTAGCGGCCTACATCAAAACGTTTCACTAAATCGATATACGCAGTTTTATCACCCGATTCCGGCGGCAAAGAAGAAAGCCACACGGTTGCCTCACCAAAATAATTGTCGGTTCCGGCGTAGTTTAGCAACACCCCAATCATTTCCTGATCCTTCATAAAAAACTTACTGAACAGATTTACCGGAGGCGAGGGGCTGTCGGCAAGATTGCGGTAAACCTCCAAAATATCGGCGGACGAAATTGTAAAAAACGTATAGGCAAATTGGTCGCGTAGCGCCAGATCGCCTAATCCCTCAAGTTTGTACTGTGCCAGCATCGGGTAGGCATCATAAAAGCTTTCATACGCTTTGGGCCAGCTTTTTGTGGCCGGCTCGGAAGAGAGAAAGCGCGCTTCGTCGGCAAGTATCGCCCGGGTAATCTGCTCTAACGTCTGCCCGTCCGCCGCAGCGTCTTGCTCGGTCGAGGCTGGTAATACGTCCGGCCCGGATGGGGTATTCTGCCCGACACAGCCCGCCGAAAGCAGCAAAATCGCCGCAAGGCTTATAGCCAATAATCGTTTCACTATATTATCCTCCCAAATGCATCGTTTCAGGAATCTCTTTCCAATAAGTGTAGCACCATGCGCAGATTGTTGCAACAAATGCGAAGCATTTTGCGATATGCCGCCGTATCTAATTCTTGTGCTTTCTCCGTTTTAATGCTAGACTGCTGTTATATGGAGGTGTCAACAACATGAGAAGAAAAGACCGCGAAGTAACCGAATCCACAGAACTTTTAAAGATCGTTCAGGAATGTAAGGTCTGCCGTCTTGCGATGCAGGATGAGCAGGGCCTCTATATCGTGCCGCTCAACTTTGGTTATGAATTTGACGGCGACAGGCTGGCGCTCTATTTTCACTCCGCTAAAGAAGGGCGTAAAATCAACATTCTGTCCCACTCCCCCGCCGTCGCATTCGAGATGGACTGCGACCACCAGTTGGTCGCCTCCGACATTGCCTGCCACAACGGCTACGCCTACAAAAGCATTATCGGCAACGGCAACGCCTGTCTGATAGATGACGTTGATGAAAAAATAAAGGGCTTGTCGCTTATAATGCTGCACCAGACCGACAAGGAATGGGAAATAACCGCTCAGGCCGCTAATACCATTGCGGTGTTCAAGGTGATGGCAACCGGCTTTACGGGCAAAATCCGTCCGATGCCTCAGGCCTGATACCCCCGTCAAAGCACTTAAAGATTGATGCTTTTGCCGCGGATGTCGCGGCTTGCATCGCCCCCGCTATCGACATACGTTAGCTTAAACGCAGACCGCTAAAACACCACACAACCTATTGGCATACAAAAAATCGGGTCATCCATTACTGGATGACCCGATTTTTTATATGCGCCGACGCGCTTACTTTTTAATGACGTGAATGCACTGCTTGGGGCAGACCTCAACGCAAGCGCCGCAGGCGGTGCACTTGTCCTGATCGATATGCGCAAGGTTGTCGACCACCTTAATCGCGTCAAACTGACAAGCCTTCTGGCACTTCATACAGCCGATACAACCGACCTTGCAATTCTTCATGACCACCGCGCCCTTGTCCTTCGAATTGCAAAGAACATGGATCTTGTAGTCAGCCGGAATAATCTCGATCACGTTGCTCGGACAGGTCTTAGCGCACAGGCCGCAGCCGATGCAAAGATCGGTGTCGATGTGGGCGATGCCGTCGACCATCTCAATGGCGTTGACAGGGCATACAACAGCGCAATCGCCCATGCCCATGCAACCATAGGTACAAGTGCCCGTGCCGCCATAAAAGAGCTTGGCGGCCGTGCAGGTCTTGGCGCTCTGATACTCGAGCTTTCTCGAGGTATTGCCGCAGGTGCCGTTGCACTTGACGGCAGCCACCACCTTGGCGACCTCTTCAACAGCGATGCCGAGCGCGTCGCCAAGGGCTTTGGCCGTATCAGGGCCGCCGGGGACGCAAAGGTTACCCTTGGTGCATTCACCCGAAACCAGCGCCTGTGCGTAGGCGTCGCAGCCGGCATAACCGCAGGCGCCGCAGTTGGCGCCGGGGAGACATTCACGGACAGGACCAAAACGCTCGTCAACCGGCACAGCCATAACCTTGGAGGCAACCGACAGAACGATAGCGGAAATCAGTCCGATAGCTGAAACGGCGACAATCGCCAAAACGATTCCATTCATAGTCTCATCTCCATTCTCTAATTATCGGAACAGGTTTTCAACCACGCCCACGAATCCCATGAAGGAGACCGAAGTGATGGAAGCGGCAACCAGCGTAATCGGAATTCCCTGAAACGATTCGGGTGCGTCACAGCCTTCGATTCTGGAACGAACGCCCGAGAACAGCACCATGGCCAGCAAAAAGCCGAGGCCGGAGCCGAAGGAGTTCGCCATCGACTGCGCGAAGTTATAGCCGCTGTCAATGTTTAGGATGGTAACGCCAAGCACGGCGCAGTTGGTGGTGATCAGCGGCAGGTAAACACCCAGCGATTTATGCAGGGCGGGCACATACTTTTTAAGAATGATCTCAACAAGCTGCACCAGTGCCGCAATAACCAGAATAAACACGATGGTTTGCAAATAGCCTAAGCCATTTGCATCCAGCAGATAAACCTGAATCGGAAAAGTAACGGCGGTAGCCATCAACATAACAAAGATAACGGCAATCGACATGCCAACGGCCGAATCAAGCTTCTTAGAAACGCCCAAGAAGGGGCAGATGCCAAGAAACTTGGCGAGAACATAGTTGTTCACGAGCACGGCGCTCATGATAATAACGGCAAATTCCTTCATCGATCAGCACGCTCCCTTCTCGGCTTCGCCGTCTGCATCTTCGGGACCGCAGGCTGCGCAGCCAAATTCCTTCTTCTTGATCGCCTTGCCTTTTGTGAGCTTGTTGACCAGGGCGATCAGCGCGCCGAACACAAAGAAGCCGCCGGGCGCAAGGCCCATGATCGAGATGGTGCGCGCTTCTTCAGAAACAAGGCGGATACCCATCCAGGTGCCCGCGCCCGTCGTCTCACGGATGGTCGCCATCAGCAGCAGCGCCAGCGTAAAGCCAAGGCCCATGCCGATGCCGTCGAGCGCCGAATCAACGACGCCGTTTTTAGAAGCAAACATCTCGGCGCGGCCCAGAATGATGCAGTTAACAACGATCAGCGGCAGATAGATGCCCAGTGCCGCGTCCAAGGCCGGGGCGTAGGCCTTGACGACCATTTGAACAATCGTCACAAAGCCCGCAATGACCACGATGTAGGCCGGAATACGCACCTTGTCGGGAATGATCTTGCGCAGCGCCGAAATGGCGATATTCGAGCACATTAAAACCACCGTGGCGGCAAGGCCCATGCCAATGGCGTTTTTAGACTGCGTACTGACCGCCAGCGTCGGGCAGGTACCCAGCAGCAGCACCAAAACGGGGTTTTCTTTGATGATACCTCT
>DALYYK010000125.1:0-7237 GCA_031983305.1 Candidatus Fimivivens sp.
TATACTGGAAACCACAGGCTCTGCCGGCGAAGGTTCCTCCATATGCTTTAGCTTTAAGCATTGAGCGAAGCAAATGACAATGTATTGGCTCATTGCAAACAAAAAGCTTACGAAGTTCACTGCTTTAGCAGTCGCAGTGCATGCGATGCTCTTGGGAGAATTTTCAGGGCCTCTTAAAGAGGCGAGCCGGTAACATGCCCTTTTAGGGCTGGTTTGGTATATTACGAATTGTCACCGCGCATCGACTCTTTAATACGGTCAAAAAAGCTCTTGCGCTTCTCATAATTTCGGTCTGAAAGCGTACCCTCAAAATCGCGCAGCGCCTGCTTTTGCTTGTTGTTGAGCGACTTTGGCACCTCCACCGTTACGCGGACAAACTGGTCGCCCTTGCCGCGCCCGTTGATGAACGGCACGCCCCTGCTCTTGAGCCTAAAGACTGTCTGGGGCTGTGTGCCCTCGGGCACCGTGTATTTGACCTTGCCCTCAAGCGTCGGGACGGTAATCTCGTCGCCGAGTGCCGCCTGCATGAAGGTGATCGGAATCTCGCACCAGATGTCGTAGCCGTCTCGCTCAAATACAGGGTCGGGCCGCACCGAGACGGTGATATTCGCGTCGCCCGCTGGGCCGCCGTTTAAACCCGCATCGCCCTGACCGCGCAGCGTAAAGGTCTGACCGTGGTTGATGCCCGCCGGTACCGTAACGGTCAGCTTGCGCTGCTTTCTGACGCGACCGGACCCTGAGCAGTCGGCGCAGGGCTCTTTGATGACCTTGCCCTTTCCGCCGCATTGCGGACAGGTTTTTTGCACCTGCATGGTGCCCAGCATAGTGCGCTCGGTCGCGCGGATGCTGCCAGAACCGCCGCAGGTGGGGCAAACCTCGGGACTGGTGCCCTTCTTGGCGCCCGAGCCCACGCAGGTTTCGCAGGTTTCGAGGTGTGGCACCGAGATATCCTTGTTGCAGCCAAGCGCTGCCTCTTCAAACGACAGCGACAACGTCAGGCCGATATCCCGTCCGCGGATCGGTCCGTTAGGGTTGCGGGTGCGGGTTGAGCCGCCGAAGCCGCCAAAAAAACTGCCAAACAGATCGCCTAAATCTATGTCCTCAAAGCCGCCCCCAAAGCCACCGGCGCCCGCGCCGTAGCTCGGGTCCACCCCCGCGTGACCAAACTGGTCGTAGCGGGCGCGCTTCTGCGGGTCTGAAAGTATTTCGTAAGCCTCGCCAACCTCTTTAAAACTTGCCTCGGCCTTTTTATCCCCGGGGTTTACGTCGGGGTGGTATTGCTTGGCCAGCTTGCGGTAGGCCTTTTTAATTTCATCATCCGAAGCGCCCTTGGACACGCCCAGCACCTCGTAAAAATCCCTTTTGTCCGCCAAATCGCATCATCTCCCTTCTGATGCGCAAACAGGGGTCAAGGCCCTTGGCGCACTTCGTCGTCAAAGGCCTTTTCCTATATGCGCTTTTTAAGCTTTATTCGGCGTCCTTAAAATCGGCGTCAACAAAGTCGGCTTTTGGATCCTGGCCGCCGCCCTGCGCGCCGCCCGTGGGCTCCTGCGCAGGCTGCTCGGCCTGTGCGGCCTTGTAAATCTTCTCGGACATTTCAGCGAACTTTTTAGAGAGCGACTCGGTGCCGGTCTTGATCATCTCGTTGTCGGTGCCCTTGAGCGCTTCTTTAAGCGCATTAAGCTTCTGCTCAATCTCGGCCTTGTCGGCGGGTTCGACCTTATCACCCAGTTCGGACAGCGCCTGCTCGGTCTGGTAGACGAGCTGGTCGGCGTTGTTGCGGGTGTCGGCCTCCTCACGGCGGCGCTTATCCTCCTCAGCAAACTGCTCGGCATCCTTGACGGCCTTCTCGATATCGTCCTTTGACATGTTGGTCGACGAAGAAATCGTGATATTCTGCTCCTTACCGGTGCCCTTATCCTTCGCCGAAACGTGCACAATGCCGTTGGCGTCGATGTCGAAGGTCACCTCAATCTGCGGCATGCCGCGGCGGGCGGGCAGAATGCCGTCGAGCTTAAAGAGGCCCAGCGTCTTGTTGCCGGAAGCCATCTCGCGTTCGCCCTGCAACACATGCACCTCAACCGAGGTCTGGTTGTCGGCTGCGGTCGAGAAGACCTGGCTCTTCTTGGTCGGAATCGTCGTGTTGCGGTCGATGATCTTGGTGAACACGCCGCCCATCGTCTCAATGCCCAGCGACAGCGGAGTGACGTCGAGCAGCAGCAGGCCCTTGACGTCACCGCCAAGCACACCGCCCTGAATGGCCGCGCCCACCGCGACACATTCGTCGGGGTTGATGCCCTTAAACGGCTCCTTGCCGATGAAGCTCTTGACAGCGTCAAGCACGGCGGGAATTCTCGAAGAACCGCCGACCATGAGCACCTTGTCGATCTGCGAGGTCGAAAGACCCGAGTCGGAGAGCGCCTGCTTAACCGGGCCCATCGTGGCCGCGACAAGATCGGCGGTCAGCTCGTTAAACTTCGCGCGGGTGATCGACATATCCAAATGCTTGGGGCCGGTGGCGTCGGCGGTGATAAACGGCAGGTTGACCTGCGCGGTCGTCACGCCCGAAAGCTCGATCTTCGCCTTCTCAGCCGCTTCCTTGAGGCGCTGCATCGCCATTTTGTCCTGCGTCAGGTCGATACCGTTTTCGTTCTTGAAGGTGTCGGCCATATACTTAATGACGCGGTCGTCAAAGTCATCGCCGCCCAAGCGGTTGTTGCCGGCGGTCGCTAAAACCTCCTGCACGCCGTCGCCCATCTCGATGATCGAGACGTCGAAGGTGCCGCCGCCAAGATCATAAACCATGACCTTCTGGTCGTTTTCTTTGTCGACGCCGTAAGCGAGCGCCGCCGCGGTCGGCTCGTTGATGATGCGCTTGACGTCTAAGCCCGCGATGCGGCCCGCATCCTTGGTGGCCTGACGCTGCGCGTCGGTGAAGTAAGCCGGGACGGTGATGACCGCCTCGGTGACCGTCTGGCCCAGATAAGCCTCGGCGTCGGTCTTGAGCTTTTGCAGCACCATGGCCGAAATTTCCTGCGGGGTATATTTTTTGCTGTCGATCGCGACAGTATAATCCGAACCCATTTTGCGCTTGATTGAGCTGATTGTTCTATCAGGGTTGGTGATGGCCTGACGCTTTGCGACCTGGCCGACCATGCGCTCGCCGGTTTTAGAAAACGCGACGACCGACGGCGTGGTTCTCGCACCCTCCGCGTTGGCGATAACGACCGGCTCGCCGCCTTCCATAACGGCCACACAAGAGTTTGTAGTTCCAAGGTCAATGCCGATAATCTTTCCCATAATCATTTCCTCCTCAATATATCACAGATGCGTATACAAAATTCATGTTATCTGAAACGGCTTGCCGCCGTGATCAAATCATTTAAAAATGCGCCTAATTTGCAACCTTGACCATCGCGTGGCGGATGATGCGATCGCCCAGCCGGTAGCCCTTCTGGAAAACCTCCACCACCGTTTGCGCGTCGACGCTCTCGTCCTCGATATGCATCACCGCATTGTGTCGATTGGGGTCAAACGCATCGCCCGGCTCGCCAAACTTTTCGACCTTGAGCTTTACAAAAGCATCCATCAGCGACTGATAGGTCAGCTCGGCACCTTTTTTATACTCGGGGTCGGCGCATTCGGCGGCCAGCGCCCGTTCAAAGTTGTCAGAAACGGTGAGAAATGCGGCGGCAGCGGTAGCGGTCGCTTCGGGATAGACGGCGTCGCGCTCGCGCTGGCTGCGCTTTCTGAAGTTATCGTACTCCGCCATCAGCCGAAGATATTTATCGTTGAGCGCCGCGTAATCGTCCTGTAGCTTTTCAAGCTCGGTTTTTGCGGACGCTTTCTCTTCCTTGTCGCATTTGGCCTCGTTGGTTTTGCCCTCGGCGGCAGCGGCAGCCTCTGCTGTGTTAGCGGGGCCGGTGTTCTGCGCCATCTCGTCAGCCTGCTGCGGCGTGACCTGCTCCTTGTCTGACATGTGGTTTCCCTCCGATTATCATTTTAAAGTGGCCGTCTGGCCCACCGTCTTCACGGCGATCGCCCAATAGCGCCAATTATTACCCCGGCAGCGCAAGCGCCGCAAGAATCTGCAACGGTTTAGCGCCGAAAATAGGGTCAGGCGTTATACGTCTCGCTTAAAAGCTTGCCTAGCGTCTGGGCAAAGTATTCCAGATGCGGTATCAGCCCCGCGTAATCCATCCGCGTCGGCCCGATGATACCGATGGCCCCCGCCGCGCTCTGGCCGATGTTATACCGCGCGATGATCACCGAGCTGTCGGCCAGCTGGCTTGTCGCCGACTCATGGCCGATCATAATTTGCACCGACGCGCCCGAATCGCCGATGAGATCCAGCATCTCGCGGCGGCGCTCGATAAAGCTCAAAAGATCATAAGCGCCGGGGGTCAGCTCGGCATAGTCGAGCAGATTGATGACGCCCTTGGTAAAATACTGGCCCTCGTTAATCTCACGCACCAGATCGTACAGCGCAGCGAAAACCGGCATAAACAGCCGCGCGTAGTCGCCCAAAGAAACGCTGACCGCGCTGATGTAAGAGGAGGTGATATCCTCCAGACTGCGGCCGACGAGCCGGGTGTCGGCAAAGTTGATGAAAAAGTCGATGATCGGCTGCGTGACGTTAAAATCGACCCGGCAGACCTTGTTTTTGATGACGCCCGACGACGCAATCAGTAAAATGACCACCGTGCGCGGCCCCGCGGGGATGATCTCGATGCGCCGCACCGTGACGGTGGCGGGTATCATCGTCGTCGAGATGGTCGCGAGCCTTGTCACCTCAGCGAGCGCTGCGGCGGCATCCTCCAAAAGCTGGTCGGGGTCGGCGTTTCTGACATTGAACAGCGCGTCGATCTCGGCGCGCTCGGCAGCGGTCAGCGGGCGGGTTTTCATCATCTCATCGATGTAAAGCCGGTAGCCCATATGGGTCGGAACCCTGCCGGAGGAGGTGTGGGGCTGTTCTAAATAGCCCGCCTCCTCAAGCGTCACCATATCGTTGCGGATGGTCGCCGAGGAAACGGCGTTGTGCATGGCATGCGCCACATATTTAGAGCCTACCGGTTCACCCGTGCGGATAAACTGTTCGACGACCGCTTCGAGAATCAGCATTTTACGTTGATCCAACGCCATGGGTAAACCCCCTTTTATTCGGGTGAGAATTGCCCTTGATTTGCTTGTTTAGCACTCTTGTATATTGAGTGCTAACTGTACTTTATCATTATCACTCCGCATTGTCAAGTGCTTTCATAAATTATTTACATTGTTCGCAAATAATATAAGAAGACACCGCGCCAACGATTTTTGGCACAGTGTCTTCCAGCTTTAGCGCAAATTTTTTGTCAGTCAGTAGGGTTGCCGCTTTTGTCAGACGGCAAAAATTTTTAAAATACAATCTCCTTCGGCGGCATTTTCGCCTCTTTGCCGCGCCGTTATCAACAGCTTAATCTGTTCGGCTGCGCGCTTTCGAATATTGCCATATACGTTAAAGATTAACCGCCTTAGCTCAATATCAACCGCAAAAATGCCGCGCTCTGATCTTAGAGCGCGGCGTCCTAATGTCTTTACAGGGCAAAGCCCATTTTTTTATAAACCTTATCGCGGGTGCGCTGCGAAAATTTCATCGCCTTCTGAACGCCGTCGGTGTAGCAGCTTTCGAGATAAGCCCGATCAGCCATCAAGTGGTCAAATTCCGCCTTGACCGGCGCGAGCGTGTCGGCCACCGTCTCGCCGACCGCGACCTTAAAGTCGCCGTAGCCCTTGCCCTCAAATTCGCGCACAATCTCCTCGTCGCTCTTTTTGGTAAACGCCGAGTAGATGGTCATGAGGTTTGCAATGCCCTCTTTGCCCTCGCCGCGATAAATGCCGCTGCCCGAATCGGTGACGGCGCTCTTGAACTTCTTAATAATCGTATCGCGTGAATCGAGCACCGCGACATAGGCCTTGGGGTTGGGATCGGACTTGCTCATCTTTTTCGTCGGCTCGGTCAGGGCCATAATCTTCGCGCCCGCCTTAGGGAACAGGCACTCAGGCATCGTGAACACGTTGCCCATCACGCCGTTGACACGCTGGGCGATGTCACGGGTTAGCTCGACGTGCTGCCGCTGGTCCTCGCCCACTGGCACATAGTTTGCCTGATAAAGAAGAATGTCGGCCGCCATCAGCGTCGGATAGGTGAACAGCCCCGCGTTGATATTGTCGGCATAACGCGCCGATTTATCTTTAAACTGGGTCATGCGCGACAGTTCACCGAACTGGGTGTAGCAGTTTAATGCCCACATCAGCTCGGTGTGGTGCGGGTTGTGGCTCTGGATGAACACAATGCTGCGCTGCGGATCAACACCGCAGGCCAGCAGCATGGCATACGCCTCGAGCGTATTCTTGCGCAGCGCGGCGGGGTCCTGCCGCACGGTCGTGGCATGCAGGTTGGCGATCATGAACAGGCAATGATAATTCTCCTGAATCTCGGCCCAGTTCTTGACCGCGCCGAGGTAGTTTCCAATCGTTATGAGCCCGGAGGGTTGGATGCCCGAGAGCACGATTTTTTTCTTTTCAGCGGACTGCTGATGCTGAATATCGATTTCTTCAGTCATGGGTTTCACCCTTTCTGTTTGGTCAGATTTATTTTGCAGATTATAGTCGATTAACTTCAGAAGCGCGCTGGTATTTGCGTGAATATTTTTCGTGGTGTAAGGCGGACGACGCAGACAGGCTAACGCCTGACAAGGAGGACAACGCAGCAACACGGAAAACATGCCGCAAAGACGGGGTGATTTTGAGGTTAATCGACTATAAAGCGGCGGCAAAATGGCATTGCCGCCGCAGGCCGAGCAATCTTTTACTTAAACCACTCGTAGGTCAGTTTGCCCAGAATATCCACACCCTTGACAATCTGCTCGTCGCTGGGGGTAGAATAATTCATTCTAAAGCCGTTGTTAGGCTTGGTGGCATCCACCGCAAACGCAACGCCCGGCACACAGTAAACCCCGCGCTTAATGCCCTCCTGCACAAAGGGATAGGAGTCCATACCCTCGGGCAGGAACGCCATGACAAACAGCCCGCCCTCCGGCCGGTTGAAGGTCACCGACGGGTGAAACTGCTTCTCCATTTCGCCGAGCATGAGGTCGCACTTTCTGCGGTAGATTTCGCGCGTGTGGTCTATATGCGCCTTATAGTCGTACTTGGTCATGTACTCGTTGACGATGTACTGGAACAAAACGGTCGAATG
>DALYYK010000126.1:0-7172 GCA_031983305.1 Candidatus Fimivivens sp.
TGATAATTCAGGGGCTCGGCAAGCTCGTTCATCTTGGTTACCCAGTCAGAAAGCTGGCTGTGCACCTGCACATAGTCAGTTTCCATATCTTTGACATGATAGGTTAGTGCGAACAGTATACGAAGTAAAAGAGCGAACAATATAATAAGGGCGGGATTTATTTGATGAGAATTGAAAAGGAAGACCAATTAGGGGAGCAACTCACGTAAGTGAAGTTGGCCCGTTCACGGACAGCAAGTAACAATTTTAGTGCAGCTGGCAGACCGTATTACACGCTCGACGTGTACGCTAGGATGAGAGGGCTTTGCCCGCATATGAAATATCCCGCGGCTTTGCCGGGGGATATTTATTGTGCTTTTGGAGGGGTGGGTGGGCTCCGCTTCGGCCTGCGGATCTCCGCTCCGCCACTCGCCTGCGGCGTTCAGTTCATGCCAACGTGACGTGACAGTATTGCCCGCGAGCTTCTCACGTGCCAATGAAAACATGGGAACGCATTGAATTAAGAAGAGAAAACAAGCGTGTAAATAGCCTAAAAGTCTTACTGTAAGAAAAGTATGCAGGAATCTTATATTTCTGATTTTTTTGTTTGTCATGTGAATGGTGCTTGAATGACAACTGTTTTTAACGTTTGTCAATTTAATGGAAGATTAACATATAAAACCAAAGGGACGGCTGAAGAAATTCTTCCGCCGTCCCAATTATAGGACAGTGCGTCGCAAGAAAGAGTCAGATGGTATACAGCTCGGGGCGGCGATCCTTATAGGCCGGCAGCTTCTTGCGCACAGCCTCAATGCGATCGCTGTCAATGGTTGCGGCAATCAAGCCCTCGCCTTCTCCGGCACAGGCAATGGTGATGCCCATGGGGTCGACAACCACGCTCTCGCCAATGCAGCCGTCGTCGCACTGGTCGCAGGCGACCATATACACTGTGTTCTCGATGGCGCGCGCGTTGATCAGCGTCTGGAAGTGATGGCTCTTGATCTTGCCGGCCGCCCACGCAGTCGGCATGATGATAATATCCGCTCCCTTGGAGCGCTGATAGCGGGCAACCTCGGGGAATCGGACCTCATAGCAGACAAATAATCCGATTTTGCCAAAGGGGGTGTCAATAGGCTCAAAGAATTTGTCGCCGGCCTTGTTGGTGTCCGATTCCTTGTAGCCAAACGCATCATACAAATGGGTTTTGCGGTAGGAGGCCACCAGCTCGCCCTCGGCGTTGATGACGACAGTGGTGTTATATTTGCGATGATCCGCGGGTTCCTCGACCTTTTCGCTCATACCGCAGATAACCCACATGCCATACTTCTTTGCTTCAGCGCGCAACGCCGTAACAAAGGGGCCGTCAAGTGTCTGAGCGGCGGCAATAATCGTATCCAGCGGGGTGCCGACAGGGTAATGGCTCATGAACACCTCAGGAAAAACCATCAGGTCAGGGTGGTACTCTTCATAAGCCTGAGCCATGGCCTTCTTGGCCTTTTCAAGATTGACCTCGGCGTCGCCTACAGCCGCCAGCTGGGCCAGTACAAATTTACTTTTCACAGAAAAATCCTCCTTTAAAGAATGTTTTAATCGAATTTTGAAATATTATCCGAGCAACCTCGGCAGGATGAGGCTGATGCCGGGAATGGCGGTGACAAGAATCAGCGTGATGATCGAAGCAATAAGATAGGGGACAACCGGGCGGACAATTTCCGCAACCTGTATGCCCGCAATGCCGCAGGCCACAAACAGATTACAGCCGACAGGCGGGGTCACCTGACCGATGGCGACATTCATAGTGATGATAACGCCAAGATGGTAGAGGTCAACCCCCAAGGCAAAGGCAATCGGCAGGAAGATCGGAACAAAGATGTACATGATGGAGTTGCCGTCGATGAAGCAACCGGCAATCAGCACGAGTATGTTGGCAATGAGCAGGAAAAGCCAAATGCGGCCGTCGATCACCGAATTGAGAAATTTGGTGATGGTACCCGAAATGCCGGAAACGGACATAACCCACGCCATAAGACCCGCGTTGCCCATATTCCACATAATGGCGCCGGTCTGACGTCCGGAGTCAATAACAACCGCGAGCAGATCCTTGGTCTTGAGCGTCCGATAGATGAAAAGGCCGACAAAAAGACCGTAAACAGCGGCGACGGCCGCCGCCTCGGTGGCGGTGAAGACACCGCCGTAGATGCCGCCGAGAATGATGACCGGCATCATAAGACCCCAGAACGCATCCTTGAAGGCGACCGCTTTCTCTTTCCCCGATGCCTTGGGCAGACGTTTAAGGTCGCTCTTGCTGTTCACCCATAAGGAGGCGGCGACCAGCCCGCCGCCCATAACCAGACCGGGGATAATGCCGCTCATAAACTGCGTACCGGTTGAAAGGCCGACCAGCGAGGTATAAACGACGAAGGAAATTGATGGCGGAATGATGATGCCGATGCCGCCGGCCGTCGCCATCAGCGCCGCGGCGTCGCCCTTGTTATATCCAACCGCGACCATGGCGGGGATAACGATCGAACCGAGCGCCGCAACGGTTGCGGGGCCGGAGCCGGAAATGGCCGCAAAAAAGCAGGCGACTATGACACATACCATGCCAAGGCCGCCCTTGATGTGTCCGACTAGGCTCTGGGCAAAGCCGATCAGCTTTTCGGAGATGTTGGCCTTTTCCATGATATTTCCGGCGAGAATGAAGAACGGGATCGCCAGCAGCAGGAACTTGCCAAGGCTTGCGTAATAGTTATAAGGCACCATGGCGAAGCCCATGCCAGTTGCTAAAAGCGTGCTGACGCTCGCCAGACACATGGAGGTGCCAATTGGTGTGCCGATGGCAACACAAAGACTAAAAATGCCAAGCAGCAGAAACGCGGTCATTGCGCCTCACCTTCCTCTTTTAAATTTTTAAACTTTCGGACGTCCTCCATAATGTTTTGGATGCAGCGTAAAATGACGAAGCCAAGGCCGAAGGGGACGGCCATTGTATAAATCCAGGCAGGAATCTGGAGGGCGACGGTCAGGTTTCCCAGGCGCAGCTGCGTCGAGATCATGTAGAAGCTTGTCCAAAAGAGAAAAATGGCGGCGCCGCAGGTGAGGGAAGTCGTAAGGATCGAAAAGACTATTTGCATCTTAGGCTTTAAAGCGCAGGTGAGAAGGTCAAGCGTATAGAGGCTCCTTCTCTTACAGGCAACGGCGCTGCCCACGGTACCCAGCAGGACAAACAGCGCGCAGACCAGCTCCTCGGTGAAGGAGAAGGAAAAATGCAGCAGATAACGTGAACACACGCCAAGAAAAACAAGGGTCAGCATGATTACGAGAATGATCGCCGTTACAATCGATTCAAAATCTATAGAATTTTTTTTCATAATCGTTCACTCCTGTAATAGGGCGGAGATCCCGCGTGAGATTAGTCCCGTGGGATCTCCAAATGCTATTGAATGGATTGGTTAACCGGCGTAGCCGAATGCCGTCTTGCACTCAGGGCTCAGCATCGCAACCTGATTATTAATGACGTCGGAGGCGGCATCCTTAAAGCCCTGGAGCGCTTCAGGGGTCAGGACAGTGATAATGCAGCCATTGTCGATAAAGGCCTGCTTACATTTTGTTTCCTGTTCAGCCATGTACTGTCTGCCATAGAGGGCGGCTTCATGCGCGCACTCTTGAATGAGCTTCTGGGTGTCCGGGCTCCACTTGTTCCATTCCTTCATGTTGGCAAGCATATCATAGGCGGAGCAGAGAACGCCGCACTCGGTGACATACTTCTGTACTTCCTGCATGCTGGCGGAATAAAGGGTCTGATAACCGTTGGTGTTGCCGTCGACAATACCGGTTTGAAGCGCGGAGTAGAGTTCGCTCCAGCTCATGTTAACAGGATCGGCGCCGAAGGAACGTTGGAGGTTCATCTGGGTGTCGCCGTAGGCACGCATCTTAAGGTTTTTCATATCGGCAACGGTTTTGACCTCACGCTTGTTGTTGGCAAGGTGCTGTAAGCCGTTGGGGAAGGTATCCAGACGCTTGATGCCGTATTTTTCATAAACCTTGCTGATATGCTCGCCCGGCACGCCGTCCATCGCGGCATAAAGGGACTCATAGGTCGGGAAGGCGAAGGGCACACCCGAGGCGTAGAAATCCTTGTCGACAACACTAAAGGAGGTTTGCGAGATAATGGCAAGCTCAAACGCGCCGCCCGCAACCATCATCTCGACATGGCGCTGCATATCGCCGCCGACGAGCTGGCAGTTGGGATAGCGGTCGATCTGGATAACGCCGCCGCTTTTCTCCTCAACCAGCTGCTCAAACTTGATTGCGGTGACGCCGTCCATGCCGGTGTCACCGGTCGCGTAGCTGATTTTCAGATTCAACTTGTCATATTGGGGGCCGCCGGCATTGGAGGAGGCTGGCGCGCTCGCGCTCGATGCGGCGGATTGGCTGCTGTTGCCACCGCAAGCGACAAGGCTCAATAACATAACCGCTGTAAGGATAATTGCAAGAATTTTTTTCATGTTTAAAATTCCCCTTTTAACAATTTTAAGGCAGCCGTTATACGTCAAGCAAAAGGTGTTTACTTCTCCATAAAGTTCAGGATGTAATCGACAATGTTGGCGACGCCGCGCTCAACAGTGATCTTGCCCTTCTCGGCGGTGCCCTTGGTGGCGTCGCCGAGCGTTCCGCTATCGCTGTGTTCCGAGTACTTCACACAGTTGATGATGCCGGGATATTGGCCGCCGAAAGGACTGTTGGTGGATTCGGCTCTGTCCATGAAAACCAGTTCGGGGAAGAGATGCAGCAGGACGGAGGTTCCGGCTTCGGCCGCGTGGCCATGGGGGTTGGCAGTCTCCCACAGGTCGGCGGTGAAACTCGGGATGTACTGCCACCAACCGATTTGGCCGTATTTAATGTCGTGCTTGAGCTGTGCGTCGACAAGAACCTCGGTCAGGGGCTGCGTATTGTGCAGGTGGGTGTTCAGTACAAAGAAGTTCTTAAAGCCCAGGCGGATGAACTCGTCGATCATCTCTTTGTAAACGGCGGTGAGCGCCTCCGCCGAAATGGCGATTGTGCCGGGGAAGCTTGTCAGGCTCTTGGATTGGCCAATTTCAACGCAAGGGGCCACGATGCCGTTGATCTTTTCCGCGACCAGCTCGGAAACCTTCTTCGCGACGAGAATATCGCTGCCCAGCGGAAGATGGCGGCCATAAACCTCACAGGCGCCCGAGGGAATGATGATCGTTTTGGCGGTTTCGCTACGCTTGGCAAACTCAGACCAGCTCATGTCTCTTAAATTGTAAATCATTATGTAATCTCCTCTCTTTTACGCGTTTTGCGCACGCTTATTTAATACAGCAAGTTTCGCGCCAATCCCGCCTTTTTGAACACTTTTTGTTAATAGAGCTATTTTTGATAAAAAAATTTAATTTAATTTTACTATAAATTTTAGGGAAATTTATAAAACTCGACTTGTTTTCGCGATGGAAATAACCTTTTACAGATTCTTATAGATGAGAATATTCTTATTTTTAAGAAAAATAGTTCTCAATTACAAGAATCGCTTTTCTGTACCCGCCTGTTCTGGAGCCACCCGTAAAGCACCGAAGCAGCGAAAGCCCCAAGCGCGGCGACGGCAAAATAGTTGGAGACGCTCCCTGTGAACGTCGCAAACGTTAAAATGCCCAAGCCTACCGCCATCCAAAGATATGCGGAAAACCGGTGGGTTGCTTCCCGGATACGGGCATCCCTCTCAATAAAGGAAAGGCGCGGGGCGACAGGCGCATGCTGCGGGCAATCCAACATGTGAGAACCCAGCAGCAGCAGCGTCAGTCCAGGCAGATAGGCGGTCATAAGCAAGCCCTTCAGCGGTTGTCCTGCCGCCCGAATCATAAAAGCATTGGCAAAGACGGTTGAAAGAACCGGGAATCCCCAGCGGCCGAACAGGCGAGGGAAGAGCTTGGGCAGCGTCATCTGTTTTTGGTTCAAGAGGAGCTTGATATGGACGATCAGGTTCAGCGCGCACAGCAAGCCCGGGATGCCGAAAACCAGCAGCGGCCGGGGCATGGAATCGTCCTGCCCGTCTATTCGGATAATGCCGGTTGTCACAATCTCGGCGATGCTGTCCCATAGGCGCACCCCCCGGATGATCGGTAGGGCGCAAACTATGAGCGTCACAACCAACAGAACCCATGCTTTTTTCTTGGAAACATGCTTGCCAAACAGACGGGCCGCCTGCGCCTCCATCTCCCCGGTCATCGGAATCTTTTTTCTCTGTACCATCGTATCACGACGCCCCCTAATCACATTTGTATTTTCCAACATCCGCACTAAACCATATAGCATTTTTCATGCCAGGAAAGTAAGCCGCCCGGTCTACTGCTTTGATCGCGTCAGCCCGAGCTCCTCCATCTTACGATAATAGGACGCCACGCTGATGTCCATCTCAGAACAGATTTTTTTAATCTGCTCCAGCGACGGATGACCGCCATACCGCGCGTTCATCTGTGTCAGAACCTGCGTCTCACAGGCACGCAGAATCTCTTTGAGTGTTCCGCCCGACGCGTCCGGCAAAACAGGCGTCGCGGCTTTGGCGGCGACGGTCAGTGCGCGCGAAATACGCTGCGGAATATTCTCAAAGGAGAGCATGGGCGAATGCTCAAAATTCATCATATACTCAATGCAATTTTCCAGCTCCCGCACGTTGCCGGGCCATTCATACTGCTCTAAAAACCGTCGTGCTCTTGTGTCGATGCCGAGGATATTTTTATTTAGTCTTCGATTATATTTATCAATAAAATGTTCGATTAAAAGCGGAATGTCCTCGCACCGGTCGCGAAGCGGTGGGATTCTGAACGAAATAACGCTTAAACGGTAATAGAGATCCTCGCGGAATTCATTTTGAGTAATCAGCCGTTCAAGGTTCTTATTGGTCGCCGCAATGATATGTACATCCACCGATACCAGCTGGCTGCTGCCAATGCGATCGATTTGGCGGTCGGTGAGAACCCGCAGTATTTTGGCCTGCAAATAAAGCGGCATGTCCCCTATTTCGTCGAGAAACAGCGTGCCGGTATCCGCCAGCATGAACTTGCCGATACGGCCTCCTTTTTTAGCGCCGGTGAAAGCGCCCTCCTCATACCCGAACAGCTCGCTTTCCAGCAGCGCTTCGGGAATCGCGGCGCAGTTGACCGTCACAAAGGGGC
>DALYYK010000127.1:0-5683 GCA_031983305.1 Candidatus Fimivivens sp.
TCATGGTCGGTAATGGCGATCATATCCAGGCCTTTGTGCTTTGCTTTTTCGATGATTTGGGCAATCGTGTCGCTGCCGTCCGAGACGGTGGAGTGGATATGCAGATCCGCCTTCATGCCGTGAACGCCCCCTCCGAAATATTAAACACCTTGTCGCACACGCCCTCCATAAATTCAAGATCGTGAAAGATGCCGATCATACTGGTGTCCTTGTCCTTGAGCCGTTGCAGCATCTCCTTGACGAGCAGCTTTGTCTTGTTGTCCAGCGAGGCGGTCGGCTCGTCGAGCAGCAGCAGGCGGGGTCGCTTAACCATGGCGTGCGCGAGATTCAACCGCAGCCGCTCGCCACCCGAAAAGGTGGCGGGGTAAATGTCCCAGAGATTCTCCGGCAGCTTAAAATACGCCAGCATCTCCGCCGCGCTGCGCGTCGCCTCTGCGGCATGGGTTCCCATATCCAGCAGGGCGCTCATAACGTGCTCCTTAGCCGTGGTGCGAGGCATGACGTTTAAAAACTGCGACACATAGCCGATTTCGTAACGGCGCAGATAAATCATCTCCCGCTCGCTGGCGGTGGCCAGATCAATCTGCCCGAAGGCCGCGCTGTTGTAGAGAATCTCCCCCTGCATCGGCAGATAGCTGCGGTTGATGCATTTTAAGATGGTGGATTTCCCCGCGCCCGACAGCCCCACAATACCGATAAACCCGCCCTTTTCAAGCGAGAAGCTGATATTCTGGCAGGACTTGATCAAAAGGCCGGAATTATGCAGGTAAAAATTTTTGGCAAGATTTCTGATCACGAGTATCTTCATAGGCTACCTCCTGTACTCGATGCGAGAGGTCGCGCGCCCGTCCACCAGTACATGGGTGATGACCGGGTAGCCGTCCAGCGTATCCACAATGAGGACGTCGGCCTTTTTACCGATCTCCAGCGAGCCGTACTCCCGGTCTATTTTCGTGGCGCGGGCAGGGTTGAGCGACACGCGATTCACCATTTCGTGCAGCGGCACGCCGTGCTTTGTGTGCATCAGAAAAACGCTGTGCAGCACGGTGGCCGGGTAATAGTCCGAGCAGATGATGTCAGCTGTGCCGGCTAAAATGGCCTCGGCCGCCGACATATTGCCGGAGTGGGAGCAACCCCGCAGAATGTTGGGCGCGCCGACAATGGTGTGAAAGCCCCGATCCTTGGCAAGGCGCGCGGCCTCGGGCGTGATCGGGAACTCGCTGATATCGACGCCGAGCCGCTGGTTAATCGCCAGCTTTTCGTCGGTGTCGTCGTCGTGGGAAGCGACGGCGATCCCCTTGGCGTGGGCCAACTCGGTCAGCGTTTTGAGCTGCTCGAATGAAAGCATGGGCTTGTTTTTGTGGTACTCCACCACGCCGTCTAAGCCCAGCGTTTCAAACTCCCTGCCGTTATACTGCGAAACGGTGTCGGCATAAACGGCCAGACTGCGGTACTGTCCCTGACCGGGGGTGTGATCCATAAACGAGATCAGGTGCACCCTGCCCTGCGCGATCATCTCGCACACAATCTCGTAGGCGTCGAGGTTGTCAATTTCGATCCGCAGATGAAAGCGGTGATGAATAAGGTGATAGCGCTGATGGATCTGCGCGATTAAATTGGCGATTTTCTGCACGTTTTCTTTGGTGCGCAGCGGCGATTTGCCAAAAAACTCGTCCTGAAACAGCGAGATGGAGTGGTACATAGTGGTGATACCCGCGCCGAGTAAATCGTGCTCGCAGACCTTGAGTCCGAATTCAAAGTCCAGTTGCGAGGTGGGGCGGGGTTGAATATACTGCTCGAGCTTGTCGGAATGCACGTCGATAATGCCCGGCATGACATAGCGCCCGTGGGCGTTAATCACCTTCTCGGCCCCGTCGGCGCTGTCGCTAAGGCTGTGGATGCGGTCGCCCTCAATACACAGCACCTTGCCGTCCACGACTTGGTCGGGCAGGACGAGACGCCCGTTTTTAATTGCGATCATATTGTTCCCCCTATATCAGCGAATGGACGAGCTGCTGCGTATACGCGTGCTGCGGGTCCTCTAAAATCTGGTCGGTCAGGCCGCTTTCGGCAATTTTGCCGTCGAGCATCACAATGGTTCGGTCGGCCAGCATGCGGATAACCGCAAGGTCGTGGGATACGAGCAGAATCGAGATGCCGTATTGGGCCTTGATGCGGCGGATGAGGTCAAGCACCTTGGCCTGCACCGATAAATCCAGCCCGGTCGTCACCTCGTCGAGCAGCAGAATGGCCGGATTGTTCGCCAGCGCCTTGGAGATCTGCACCCGCTGCTGCATACCGCCTGAGAAATTTTTGGGCGCTTCGCCCATGCGGGAGGTCAAAATCTCCACCGCCTCGAGCAGCACGGCGGCGCGCGCCGTCATCTGCCCGGCGTTGCGGCTGCCTGCCGCGATGATCTTTTCGGCGATGTTCGAGGCGGCCGAGTAGTCCATGCGCAGGCCCAGAATGGGATTCTGGTAGACCATGCCCATCATCTGGTTGCGGATTAGCCGCTGCTCGGCGGCGCTGGCCTCCCAGATGCTTTTGGCACCGTCTCTGTAGTCCCGCAGCGTCGCGCGGCCACCGGTGGGGACGACATCAAAGTAGAGCGCCTTCATCAGCGTCGATTTGCCCGAGCCGCTCTCCCCCACAATGCCCAACACCTCGCCGGGGTAGACGTCAAGCGAGATATCGTTGGCCGCCCAGACGCTGCCGCAAAGGGGGCAGCGGTTTTTTTCGAGACTTTCCATGCAGTCGGGGCATCCCTGACCATAACGCACGACCAGATTGCGAACCGACAGCACCGGCGTTTCATTCAGATTCACGGTTTCTGACCTCCTGACAATGCGAGGTATCGGAGCACTGGTAAACCCTTTGGCCGGTCTGCCGGTCGAACATCTCGTCGAGATAGGTGCTTTCGCTGCCGCACAGGCGGCAGCGCTTGCCCGCAAAGCTTTCCCGCTCGAAAGGGACGTCGTCAAACGCCAGTGAGACGACCTCGGTATGCGGTGGAACGGCGTAGATTTTTTTCTCCCGCCCGGCGCCGAACAGATAGAGGCACTCGGCCTTGTGCAGCTTGAGGTTGTCAAATTTGGGAATGGGACTGGGGTTCATGACATACCGCCCCTCGACCATGCAGGGGTATTCGGAGGCGATGGTCACCTTTTTGTATTTAATCAGGCTCTCGTAGAGCTGAAGCCAGATGGGGGCGTAGTCCTTTTCGGCGTGCATCTTTTTGGTGATCTCCTCACGCGCCTCGACGATGCGCAGCGGCTCGGGGATGGGGACCTGAAGCACGAGAATCTGGCTGTTGGTCATCGGCGCCTCTGGGATGCGGTGCCGTGTCTGAATCAAAGTGGCCTCGCGCGTGTCGGTGGTGGTTTTAACGTCGGTGCAAAGGCCGATAAACTTTTTGATGTTGACGGCATTGACGCTCTCGTCGCTGCCCTGGTCGATCACCTTGAGCACGTCGTCGGGACCAATGAGCGACAGGGTCAGCTGAATGCCGCCCGTGCCCCAGCCTCGCCCGATGGGCAGCTCGCGTGAGCCGAACGGCACCTGATAACCGGGTATCGCCACCGCCTTGAGCGTCGCGCGGCGAATCTCCCGCTTGGAGCCCTCGTCCAAAAAGGCGAAATTGTAGTTGCTATTCATGGCCGTCCCTCCTCGTTTTACGCACCGCGTCGAGCTTGGACTGAAAGGTGACGTAATGCGGCAGCTTCAGGTGAGAGATAAAGCCGTTCATCTCGAGGCTGTCGCCGTGCATGAGGACAAACTCTTCATTTTGGGTCGGATAAGGCCCTTCGAGGCCCAGCTCCCGGTCGATGACCGCCATGGCGATGGCCTTGTTCTCGTTGCGGCCAAACACCGCGCCGTAGCCCACCGCCAGCTTGAGCTGATCCTTATCGTCCGCCTCGGTAAAGCACTCCACCTCAGTCATCAGCACCTCGCCGATGTAAAGGCTTTCGTTGTTGTCAAACAGGTAGGGTACGCACAGCTCCACATAGCCGCAGCGCAGCTCTCCCACCGTGGGGTGCACCTGCCCGAAGCCGCGCAGCGCCGAGTAGGCCAGCCCCGAGATAAAGCCCGTGTCGGCTCGGGAGAGGGTTTGCAGCCGGGCGCTGCGCGCGCTCGGGAATTCCAGCATGTTGGCGGTGACGTCAAAGGGGGGGCTGTCGTCTAAATCGAAAGTATCTATAAGCCCCTCTTTTTTCAGTTCGTCGGAGACGCGGGGGCAGTCGGCGGGCGGCCCGGGCGTGACCGCCGCCATCTGCTGCCGCATCGCATTTTGTAGCGCCAAGGGGCTCTCGTTGTCGATATCAAAGTGGATCAGGCGGTGGGTATAGTCGTAGGTCGCGCCTAAAATCTGGCCGCCCGGAATATCTTTAAACGCCGCCGAAATACGGCGTACCACTCGCATATCGTCGGTGTTGACCGCATTGGTGTAATAGTTTCGCGTCAGGGTGGAGCGGTAGGCCCGCAGCAAGAACACCGCTTCCTCCACCGAGCCCTCGCACTGCTTGAGAGCCAGCGCGGCGTAGCGCTTGGCATACAGCCCCGCCTCGCTCATGACCCTGTCTATAAGCAGCGAGAGCTTATGCTCGATCGCCTCAGCTTCAATATCCTTATCGGTCCCGCTTCTGTAAAAATCCAGCAGCTTCATACTTTCCTCAATCGCTTCCTTGCCACCGGATACCGCCACATAGGCCATCTATTGCACCTCCCAGCGCACCTGCCGGGGGATGGCAAACAACGCCCCGCCGACGGTTACAAATATAAAATCAACCCCCTGCGGGTATTCGTAATACTGCGCGTCCCGCAGCCGCAGCGCGGTTTGCACCGTCGGCGAAGCCCCGACCGACACCCGGCCGTCGATACCCGGGCCGTATAAGGTCAGGCTGCAATCTGTCGCGCCGTCATCCTGAACAATAACCGTCGCGCTCCTGTGAGGATCGGCCAGCGTACCGCATTTGACGCATTGAAGCACCTGATCCAATGCGGCTGCATCACAAACAAATACGAAGTCCGCCGCATCAATCTCGCTTTCCTTAGCCAGTGTCAGCGAGACGATATCCTGCGCAAGCGTCTGATTGCCCCAGACATTAAAGCCAGTTTCATTGTCCAGCAGCGTCATGGCCAGTGCCAGCATGGCGGTGCTGTCGCCGAACAGCTTGTCGGCGTAGGGCTTGATGCTGACGATGCGGGTGGGATTGGACACCGCCTCCAGCGTGAGCCGAAACACGCTCTGGCTGTCGAAAACCGCGTGGAAGCTATGCTTTCTTGAAAGCTGCGACATCGCTCGGTACCTCCCCATCCATCGATTCAAAGTTTACCATCGTTTTCATATGCAGGGCATTCTCGCGCATGATCTTCTCTTGCTGCCGTTTTTCCAGCGCCAGCAGCGTCTCGATGCCGGTAAAAATGCCCCCGTTGACCGCCGCATCGACAATCGCCATATCCAGCGTTTTGTCGGTGTCATCCCCCATCGTGACGGCCATGCCCTTGACACCGTTTAGCTCCACAACCGCCTCGCACACAATAACCTCGCCTAAGTAAAACAGGCTCCGCCTGACCGGCTCCCGCATTTTAATCATAGCGAGCGTTTTGCCCGGCTCCTTGATGACGGTGACACTGTGCTTTTTCTGAATATCCGCCGAAAGCCCGGCAACAATCTCCCGGTCCG
>DALYYK010000127.1:5693-7166 GCA_031983305.1 Candidatus Fimivivens sp.
CCGCTCTTGCTAAAATTTTTGACAACCGTTTTTTCTCCATCGTCTACCTCACCGTCGCTTTCACTCTGGTGGCGACCATCTCGAGCAGAATGACGGCGATCACGACAATGTAGGTGATAAAGCCCAGCTCCCGCAGATCAAAGTAGAAGCTACCCGCCATAAAGAGGTCGTAGCCAATGCCGCCCGCACCGGCCGCCGCGCCGATGGCAATGGCATTAGTAAAGTTTATCTCAAAGCGCAGGAAGGTCCATGCGGTCATATAGCCGACCGACGACGGCACAATGGCCTGAAAAACAATCTGCCAAAATCCGGCGCCGGAGGCTTTGAGCGCCTCAATGGTGCCCGGGTCCATCTCCTCAATCGATTCGGAATAGGCCTTGACGAGATAGGCGACGCTGTGAAAGGTCAGCCCCAACACCGCCGCCACGCTGCCCAGCCCCGCCGCGACCGTGAAGATCAGCACCCACAGAATGGTGGGCACCGCACGGATAAAGGCCACGATGCCTTTGATCACGTTGGCGACAGCCGGGCGCGAAATGTTCTTGGCACAGAACAGCGCACCGAACAACGCGATGACCGCGCCGATGATGGTGGAGAGCACACCAAGCGAGAAGGTGACCAGCAGCGCGTGCATCGCACCCGCAAGGCTGTTGTAGGTCAGCCTCGGCTGCCCGAAAAGCACCCTGACATTGCGCCAGGTGGCGATGACGGCCTCGGCGAACTGAATGTTTTTATAATCGAAGGAAACAAAGGCATAGACGGTCAGCAAAAGCAATACGAGCATGGTCAGCCGAATGGCGACGCTGCTCTTGCTCTTTGCGGCGATCTTGATTTTTCCCCGGCGGTTTTTTTGTATGTACCGGCGCAAATCCAGCGCCATCGGCACAGGAGGGGTCACGGCAAGCTCGTTCATTATAAAATCACCTTTCTGATTTGGTTAGAAATCATCTCAATGGCTATGACCAGTATCACAATCGCAATCACGACAAGGCTTGCCGAGCCATAATCAAGCCGCTTGTAGTACAGGTCAAACAAGTATCCGATGCCCGTCGCGGTCAGCACGCCGATCAGGGTGGAGGAACGGATGTTGGTTTCAATCATAAACAGAACCCAAGTGACAATTTCGGACATGGAGGATGGCACAATGCCCTGAAACACCGTTTGCAGGTAGGTGGCACCGGTAGCGGTCAGCGCTTCAACGCATTCGGCGCTGACCTCGTCGATGGTCTCGATAAAGGTTCGGGTCAGCATGCCGAAGGTGGCAAAAAACAGGGCGAAAAATCCGGTCAGGATGTTCTGCCCAAAAGAGAAGAGCAGCAGCATCGCCCACACCACGTCGGGAACATTGCGAAAAAATGCGGCGATGATGCGCACCGTGTGGCCGATCCATGGGTTTATTTTAGTAATGCGCGTGCCCAGCAGGCTGAAAAAGAAAGCGGCGATACCGGCGCACACCGTCACCGCCACTGATAA
>DALYYK010000128.1:0-7156 GCA_031983305.1 Candidatus Fimivivens sp.
TTGAGGGCGTAGGGGTGAATATCCTGCAACCGGCCCATGCGGATAATCTCGAGCGGATTATCCTGCGCCTCGACGACGCCCTCCTGCAACGCATAATATAGTTCGCTCCACTCAATATTTTGATACGGCTCAGCACCGAGCAGTTCCCACAGCCGGACGTGGAAGCGATTATTCAACGTGCGGATGCGCAGGCCCGAAAGCTGGTCGAGCGCGGTGATCGAGGAAGCGCTGGTCAACAGACGGTAACCGCTCGATTCCTGCACCAGCAGCTCAAAGCCCGCTTTATTAAAGCATTTATTGAACTGCCGATAAAACTCGCCATTGTAGGAAATATAGGGCTGCACATACTGGGTGTAGCAGGCCGGAATATTGATAACGGCAGCCTGCGGCACCAGCGGCTGAAAAATAGCGGTATTGGCCGCCGCAATACTCAGCGTGCCATTTTGCACCGCCTGTATCACCTCGGCGTCGGTCCCCATCTGTCCGTCTGAAAAAATGACGAGCTTTAAGTCGCCGTTGGTACGTTTTTCGATGTTGGCGGCGGCTTGATAGATCTTTTTGGAGTAGCTGTTGCCCGTAAAGGCCACTGAAAACTGATAGGTCGGCTGCGGCGCCCCGGCGGACGGCTCAGAAAGCGACACCGCCGGCGGTTCAGGGGGAATCAGCTCGGACGTTGCCGCCGCACAGCCGCAAAGCGCCGCCAAAAGGATTAGCATCGCCGCATACAGGCGCTTCATGACTCTCTCTCCTTCTCCTTGCGGTATTGGCTTGGTGTGGTGCCCGTAAACTTTTTAAATACGCGGTTGAAGCTCTGCATCGAGTTAAAGCCTGTTTTAAAGCCGATTTCCTTAATCGGAATTCCGGTCTGGCGCAACAGCAGCTTGGCATTTTCGATGCGGTAAAGATTTAAGGTATCAATAAAATTCTCCTCGCCGCTCGAATAGAACAGCCGGCTTAAATAGTTCGGATTGATACCGATATAAGCGGCGACCTTGGACAGCGACAAATCGCTGTCTGAGCAGTGCTGGGAGATATATTCCTTCGCCTGACGGATGTAGCGATTCTTGCTCTTTTGCCCATAGACGCCAAGGGCGGTCAGCGCTTCCTGCGCCGCCTGCAAAAACGCGTCATTGAGTGCCTGCTCCTGATAAGGCGGCTTGAGCCCGTAATATGCTTCAAACACCGCCATTTCCTGTTCGGTGGCGCGAAAAGCCACAAGCCGCTCGGTCATGGCGTCGAGCATGCGGTCCAACCGCAGCTTAAGCGCACCAGCATCGGCCGATTCCGACTGTGCCAGACGCATAAAATTCTCCAGCGCGGCGTCGGCAAGCCGCCGGTTGCCGTCGAGCACGAGATCGATGATCTCAGCCTGCTGCTCCTGATCGCCAAACCGCTCCGACCACTCCCCCTCGGCCGAGGCGTTGTCTTCAAAGTACTGGTAACGCTGGTAGTTGAGATCTTTCTCGGCCAGCTCGTAGCAATAAAAAAGGTTTGAAATGCCAAGCGTCGGCTTTGACAGACCCGCAAACAACCTAAAGCCGGTGTCCTTCACGCGGTTTAAAAGCTCTTTTTCCAGTCCCAACACGGTGTTCTTGGCCGAAACGACCGAGGTCTCGGCATCAAAACCCAGAATGAAAATAAAATGATTGCTGTCAGTAACCACCCAATCAAAGCGCAGATTATCCATGAGCGCCGGGAGAAGATTCTCAACGGCCTGATAGAGTAGGTTGATTTCAATATCCGAGCAATCCTCCCCCTGCGGCGTGGTGGCGGACAGCGCCATGACCATGTACAGATCGTCATAGGCAAACGGGCATTGCGCCATCGACAGCGTTTCGTGAATATGCACCTCGTCCATCTCTCGCCCGAACAACAGGTTCTTATAGAGCTTTTCGCGGATGGTCGGCGCAATGCTGGCCAGCTGCTCGGACAGCGCGTTGCGCTGCTGCATAGCGTTGGCATAAGCGCTCTGCACCACCGAGAGCTCGTCCTGTCCTTTCATCGACCCGGGCGGGACGTCGCTGTTGATAACCATTTGGAACAGACGGCTGATCGGGCGGTAGATATGATAGGTGACATTCGTGGCCAGAAAAATGCTCATGAGCATAAAGACAATGGCCATCGGCGCGGTCATAATGATCGCGCGGCCCAAGCCAAAGCCTTCGGTTTCGATCGGCCCGGTAAAACGGTAGCTCCACGTGGTAACCGGCGAGGTAAAGGAGAGCGAAAACGGTTGAAACACAACGGGCCGTTCGTCCTCTTCAAAAAGCGGGAACAGCGGATAATAGTCGGAAGACACAACCTCAACGGTGTCGGGGTCAAACTGGATGACCGGCGTAAACAGCTCGTACATGTCGAGCACCACCAAAATGCCGCCGTTATCCTCGGGCGTGGGGAACTTTTGAAACAGCGCCGCCTGACCATTTATTGTCACGAGCATCGCGCCGCGCGCGCCGTTTTCTTTAAGCTGAACCCATTTGGCGCCGTCGCGCCGCAAAAAGGAGCTATAAACAAAGTTTTTCAGATTTGATACACTGCCGTTGGAGCTATACACCGCGCCCTGACTGTTGACCACGAGATGTGCCGAAGCGACCATGCCGTTTGTGATCTCGAATTTCTCCAGTATCTTGGCGGCCGATGAGCGCTTGAGATAATCGGCATCGTCGGGCAGCAGCATCAGCGATATGACGTCTTCGTTATAAAGAATCTGCTCCATGGCCGAGCTGATTTCGTTTAAGGTATAGTCGATCCGTGTGCTGGCGGTGCTGAGTACCTGCCTTTGAATTTCGACCGAGCGCTGCTGAAAAATCTGATAAAGATATCCGTGCACAAAATAATAGACCACCGCAAACATTAAGAGCGACATGGACATCAAAACAATAAATATTTTATAAAAAAGTCTGTTTTCTCGATATTTGCTGATAAATTGCATCTACACACCTGCCGATATCGTTTTGTATCGCTTAATACTGACATTTTACCAGAAAGTCGCATAGATAGCGAGCAAATTTTTCAGGCCATAAAAACAGGGCGTATAAAGGGCCCGCGCCCTCTATACGCCTTTGTTTTAAAAAGTGGGGGTGTCAGTGCTTCCAATTCTCTCTTGAAAACAACATAATCATCGGGAAAATTTCTAACCGTCCAAATAGCATATCCAGCGTCAGCACCCCTTTTGAAAGCGTCGACAGGCTCGAATAGTTACCCATTGGGCCGACGACGTCCAAGCCCGGCCCGATGTTGTTGACACAGGAGATAACGGCGGTAACGGTCGTCTCCATGCTAAAGTTATCCAACGTCAAAATGCCCATCGAAACGGCGCAGATCACAGCGTAAACCGTCATAAACGCATGGGTGCCCCGCACAACGCCCTCCTCAATCTTTTTGCCGTCCATGCGCGGCGGGCGAACGGCGCGCGGATGCGCCAGCGTCAGGACTTCGCTCTTGGCGGCCTTGCCCAGAATCAGCAGGCGCATCACCTTAATGCCGCCGCCGGTGGAACCCGCCGACGCGCCAACGATCATGAGCACGACCAAAATGTAGCGCGAAAGCTGCGGCCAGAGATTAAAGTCGGTTGTGGCAAAGCCGGTCGTCGTGATAATCGTGGAGACTTGAAAAAATGAATCTAAAAACGCTTTGCCGAAGCTGGCGTACATCGACCGGATATCCAACGTGATGATCATCACCGCCAAGGCGATGATACCCAGATAAGCCCGCAGCTCTTCATTTTTAAGAGCCAGCCCTATTTTGTTAATCAACAGCAGGTAGTAAATATTAAAGTTGACGCCAAACAGCACCATAAAAACGCCGATGACCGCTTGAATATAGGCGCTGTCATAGGCGGCGATACTGTTGCCCATGATTGAAAAGCCGCCGGTGCCGGCGGTGGCAAAGGAGTGGTTAACCGCATCAAATAGAGGCATTCCGCCCGCCAGCAGCAAAACAACCTCCACAATGGTCATGACGATATAGATGCCGTAAAGAATACGGGTTGTGACGCGGATCGTCGGCGACAGCTTGCCCACCGTGGGGCCGGGGCTCTCGGCGCGGAACAGGTGCAGCGTCTCGCCGCTGCCCTGACTGTGCGGAACCACCGCCAGCATAAATACCAGCACGCCCATGCCGCCCAGCCAGTTGGTAAAGCTGCGCCAGTATAAAAGGCTTTTGGGCAGCGCCTCGACATCCTGAAGAATGCTGGCGCCCGTCGTCGTAAAGCCCGACACCGTCTCAAACCAGCAGTCCATAAAATCGGGGATGGCGCCGCTGATAAAAAAAGGCAGCGCGCCAAAAAACGATATGGCCATCCATCCGAGCGCGACGGTCACAAACCCTTCGCGCGCATAAATGCTCTTAACCCTGTCTGAAACCCGCGTCAGCAGAAAGCCCAGCACCAGCAACAGCAAGACGGTTACAACAAACGCCTGCAAAGCATTCTCTTCGTCATGGCCCCATGCCAGCACCAGCGCCGGGAGCATAAAAAGGCCCTCCAGCTTTAAAATATGCCCTATGTAGATGGCTATGGCGCGCAGATTCATTACTCAGCCCCCCACTCGGCGCCGTTCTTAAGGCTATCAAATTGCCCGACAAAAATGTTATTAAGGCTCGACACCGCCTGCGGTTGAGCCCGCATGAGCACAACGACATTATCGCCCGCCTGAATACAGGTAGCGCCGTTTGGTATAATGACGTGGCCTGCACGAATAATGCTGGCGATCAGCGTGTTGGATTTAAGATTTAAATCCGTCAGCGGAATATTAAGATAGTAGGCCCCCTCGGGCACGGTAAAGCCGAGCGCCTCAACCTTGCCGTCGGCCATGCGGTAAAGCGTGTCGACACAGCCGCCTTCGGTTGCGCCCACCGCGCGCCCATAGCGCACAATTTCGTTGGCGGTCAGCAGCTTGGGGCGCACGATGGTGTCGACGCCAATGTTGGAAAGCGCCTCAGTAAATTCCAGACGGTTCATTTTAGCGATGGTTTTGGGCACGCCGATATGGTTTGCAAGCATAGAAAGGACGAGATTTTCTTCGTCGATGCCGGTCAGCGTCACGACGGCGTCCATCTCGCGTATACCCTCGGCATAGAGCACGTCCTCTTCCGCGCCATTGCCGTGGATGATCAGCGCCTTGGGCAACAGCTCGGAAAGCTCGGTGCAGCGCTCTTTTTTCTGCTCGATAATCGTGACGTTGACATTGGTTTTAATCAGCCGCGCCGCCAGATAAGACGCGATGCGGCTGCCGCCGATAATCATGACGTGACGAGTCTTTTTATGCGCGATTTTTAACGCGTTGAGCAGCTCAATAAGCTGCGCCGTCTCAGCCGCGACGGTAATCTTATCCTCGGCCTGTAAGCAGAAGCTGCCGGACGGGATATAGACCTCGCTATCGCGCTCAACGGCGCAAATCAGCGCATTCACGTTCCAGATATCGGACATGCCATCCAATCTTCGCCCCACAAGAATATTATCGGGCTTTAAGCGTATTTCAACCAACTCCACCAACCCCTTGGCGAAGGAATCGCGCTTTAAAAACGATGGAAACTGAAGCAGATTGAATATTTCTTTGGCCGCAGCCTTTTCAGGGTTGATCGAAAACGACAGCCCCAGATCCTCTTTTAGGAAGTCGAGCTGCTGGTCATATTCAGGGTTGCGCACCCGCGCCACCGTGTTTTTGCAACCGAGCTTGCGGCCCACAAAGCAGCAGAGCAGGTTGATCTCGTCGCTTGAGGTCGCCGCGATTAAAAGGTCGCTGTGCTGCGTGCCGGCAGCCAGCTGCACATCGATGAGCGCGCCGTTACCTTCAACGACGGCGACATCAAGGCTGTCCTGCGTCTCATGTAATCTATCCAAATTACTATCGATAATCGTGATGTCATGTCCTTCGCCCGATAAAATTTTGGTCAGGGTATGTCCAACCTTACCGTCACCGACAATTACAATCTTCATCATGCGTTTAATTCTCCAATTGGCTGCGAGCCGCCATTATTACGTATAGGGACAAATATTACTTCGATTATAGCCCAAACATCCCGCCAAATCAATGCCATAAATCAAATTGCAGACCACATTCTCAAAGGGACGCCAGGCGCGTCACTATCCGCGCATGACTAAGGTCAACACCAGCATAATCAGCGGCTGATGCAGCAGATATATTATGAGGCTTCTGCGGCCTAATATGCTTAAGGCCGGCAGATCCAGACGCAGCGCGGCTTTGACGCGGCTATCTTCCCTAAAGCAGCACCATAAAAAATGCCCGAAAGAAAACAGAAAAAACCAGGGTATGAGCGCAAAATAGTCGCTGGAATAAAAGCCCGCCTTTGGCACGCCCAGAATAAAGCCCCCCGGCAGCGTATATAAAAAGTCCGGCAGGCGCAAAAGATTGACGCGTTCAAAGCCGAGATAACCGTGACCGACGTTTCGGGTGACAAAAAACAGCGCCGCGCTGACCCCTGCGGCGAGGCGCGGGTCTACGCTTTGAAGCGCACGGCGCAGCGGTATCATCAGCAGCGTGGCCGCCCCCAAGAAGCTCAATACCCCCATTACAATCAGCTGCGACGGCATAAACCAGGCGGTGACCAGCGTGATACCCAAGCCACAGGCCGAAACCAGCAGTCCCCTTCTGAGCGGACTGCGCCCAAAATGCCAGCTGACGCCGGATAACAGAATAAAGCTCCAGCAAATCGACTGCTGCCAGAGATAGCCCGGCGTGTCAAAATACCACGGCAGCCGCACACCGTACAGGGCGACCAAATCGTAGGTGGCGTGATAAGCGATCATGCTCAACAGCGAAAAACCCCGCAGCGCATCAAGCAGGGCGTATCTGGCAGTGCCTCTCATCAGGCATTCCTCCAATAGTGCGAATTTTAAAAGAGATCGGCCCCGTCGGCGACATAACTAAGCCCTCGGAGAACGGATAACGGTAACCGACCGTTGCGCCGGCAGCCAACGCCGGTTTTGACGACAGTGACAGGTCGGATTGGGGCATTATCTGCATTTCTCAAAACAGATATGCCAAGACATAAAAAGAAGCGCCTGAGCGCTTCTTTTTAATGCCGCCCTTTGCTATCCATTATAGCGCGTTTTGGCAAAGAAATACAGAGGCTACAGCTGTTGCACCGCCGTGAGAATCATTTCAACCGCGCCCTCGACGCCAAAACGGCTGCT
>DALYYK010000129.1:0-7135 GCA_031983305.1 Candidatus Fimivivens sp.
ACGTTGTTCCGCCAATCTTAAAAATAATAGCGTCTTCAACACCCAGCTCTCCGAGTGTGGTGCTGCCCGTTGCTTTTGTGCTAAAGCCCAGCGCCGACAGGCTGTCGTCATAAACATGGGCGGTGTAGCCCTCAGCCGTGTTGAGGCTAATACTTTTTCCGTCCTCGGAAATAACAAACGACACATTAGCGTTGTCCTCCCCGTCCTTGCCAAACTGCTCGGCAAGTGTACCGTTAATCGCGTCGACCAGCTCACTGGCCGAGGTGTAGGCGCTGGGGATGGTCAGCGACACCTTATCGCCGTTGACATTGAGATTGACCGTGCCACCTTCAAAGAGAAAATCGCCTTCGGGAATGGCGGCGCCGGTCATGACCGATTTAGACAATGTCGCGCCGGTGGTATTGCCGGAAGGCGCAACGCCGAACATCGCGGTCATCAAATTGCCTTCGCTCTGGGTAATATCAAAGCGATAGTTCGCACCGCGCGCGCCTGAGGTCGTTGCCTCAAGGCTGAAGGTGTCGGTGGTGGCCGAATAGCTGATCTTGACGCCCGCATCGCTGTTGTTGATGGCATTCATGATCGAAGAGACGGACTGATCGGAAGAGAAGCTAAAATCAACGCCGTTGATCGTAAATTCCTGCCGCTGTCCGAGAACAGGTGTGGCAAAATAGTTGTCGCTCAACGCGGTGTTCAGCACAATTTTATTTGAGGCGTTTGTCTTCAATCCAAGCGCGGTCATCGTGTCCTCGTTGCCGCTGAGCGAAATTTTGCGGTCGACCGAGGATGAAAAGCTTATTTTTCCGTCGGCCTCAGATACGGTGATGCCGGTGCCAAAGGCGGAGGAGATCGCCGAATTAAGCTGATCGGCAATGCTGACCGCCGTATTCAACGGATTAAAAGAAATCGACTTAGTTGTGCCGTCAATGGTGACCGCCAACGTCGGCAGCACAGCGGCGGTATTCATCTTAAAGGAGGCGCTGCCCGTACCTGATATGCCCGCCCCGCCAACGAGCTTTAAAGCTGCTTCGCTGCCCGTAATAGATACCTTGGCGTCCGTGTCTGTCGCCTTTAGCGTAAACGCCCCGTTGACATATTCCACCGTGGCCTTGCCCTGTAATGCGTTATTCAGAGTCGTTCTGGCCTCCAGGCTGCTTTTTCCTGCGAACTCACTGAGCGCGACGTCAATAGTCTCGGTACCAATCTTAAAGGTGATGGTCTCATCGAGCGCCGCCTTGAGCGCTTGAAGCTTTGTGTCATCGATCGTTCCAACAATTTCGGCGGAGGCGCGTTTCGTAGCGGTCTGCTTAAAGTTAGAGGCAAGGCTCTTGACCTTGTTGATTGTTATGTTGCCGCTGGTTGCGCTGCTGGTGGCGGAAACGGTATAACTCTTAGAAGTCGTCGAAGCGCTTTTTGACTCAAAAAATGATTGCGACAACAGGTTGGAAGCTTGATTGGTGTAGCTGAAATAGGTCGTTTGGAATTTTTGCAGATCAGAAATAACGTTCCGATACAGCTCCTGCTTATATTCCAGCTGTGTTTTTTTCTGGTTCTGTGAGTCAATTTTGTTTTGTGTTCCGGCAAGCATCTGTTTGACGACGCTTTCGGTGTCTATACCCGAGGCAAGGCCGGAGAACCCCTTGCTTGAGGCGGATAAAGAGTTAATGGCCATGACGTGACGCTCCTTTCTGAGATGTCCGCAGAATAGTCGTTAATAAGCTCTTTTTTATGTTACATTTTATATATCGGCAGTAAAATCTAAAAATAAAGTGATTTTATACATTAAATTCGTTGATCCTTTACGCTGATGCCCTGCTCTTGTTGAACCACGCCCGAGCTTGAAATATATTTGATCAATCGAGGCGTATTTTTCGCCTCAACAATACGGTCCTTGAGCTGGTCGCGCAGGCCGATCATCCGCTCTAGGGCTTGCTGATTGAGGTCGGTACAGCGCGAGATCACAGCCCTGACATGCTGCGCCTCCGAAAAGACCAGCTGCCACTGGGGGGGAACCTCTGAAAAATTGCAGCTATTGGATAAAATATCTGCGACCGGGGGAGAAACGGTTATAGTGTTAGACAATCTGGAAATCTGATCGGTCACATTATCTATTTCATTTGCCAATTCGGCTCGTTTTGTGATATAATCAGCCATATCATCCATGTCACAGCCGGTTAAAAGGCTTGTGTAACGCTCAAACTCTAAAAAGAGCGCCAGCTTTTTTTGTAATAATAAAACGACGTCCTGTATCATCTGCATGTAAACAGCTCCTTTTGCAAGAATACCGGCGGTTGCCATACGAGAGGTGGGAGTAACCATCAATTCCATTGAGTTTTCAGCATTTTTAGAATCGGAAGAAAATGATATCCTCGAACCGGGTCAGGCCTATATCTCGCACGATAATTCCGTGACCTTTACCAGCGATTTTGTACCGCTCATCAAACTGGGCAGTGAGGTGGCGGTGATCCGCGCCATAGGCGAGAAGAGGTTGGATCGCTTTGTGGGAAAGGTCTATCTCTCTTCCCGCAAGCTGCTCAGAATTGTCGACGTCGACAGCGCGGCTATTGATCCGGCGCTTGAGATGTTTAAAAGCAATATCATTTTGCCGGCCGATTTCTTGGTTGCGCCCAGCGCGACCACCCGCTTTAATGCCCAAAAGGCGCGGGCCGTCAGTGGCTTTCTCCGCTACATCTCGCCCCAATCGGTTAAAATCTGTACGATGGAATTTGCGGACAAGGGCGACTATCTCGTATTCTCGCTTGAAGACCCGGCGCTTTCGCTGGACAAAATGCTGGTGTGTGTCAAAGAGCGCGTGCTTCTGATGCGCAGCGCGGCGCTGCTGCTGTGCGAGGTGGTCTCGCTGAGCATGGAGAACGGCGTGGCAATCGCGGGCCTTTTAGAAGCTTTAAAAGCAAGAGAAGAGCAAGACGAGTAAAGGTATTAGATCAAGCCGAACGGGTTACAGCCCGTTCGGCGGCTTTTTATTTTGCAGACTTATTTGCTTGATGCTGGCCGCCAAATTGTGCACCGCACTGTCGTTGGCCTTATACACAGCGGCTACGTTGCTCTTGATCGTTTGCAGCAGCTCATCGCGCAGCACATTGAGCTCAAGCGGGGCATCAATGCCGATCTTGACCTTATCACCCGAGATTTCGGTGACGGTGATATGAATGTTGTCGCCGATATGGAATATCTGACCGGGTTTTCGGCTGATGACTAGCATGACGATCCCTCCTCGGCGTTATTAATCGGCGCGCGGACAGGATAATCCTGCTCTAAAACCACCTGTGCGGCGAGTTTTTCCACGGGGTTGATCACCAGAGGACTTTTCAGGTTGACGGTAGCGATGCCAGTCTGCGCGGGTACGACCACCAAGCTGCGCAGAACGGCGTCAGCCTGTGTGGCAAGCCCCAGCTTGGACAGAATAGTGGGTGTAATGCTCGGCGCATAGCTGTCGAAAACCGTGTGCGGGTCGATAATGATAAAACAGACATCCTTGTCATCGACCGATTGCAGCCACCCCAAGGCGTCCCCCAACTCGTCATCGTATAGAATAGCAAACCGCTCCTGCGCTTCAAAGCCCAGTATCGGGAGCTTAAAGGTCAGAATACCGTCTTCAGAAATGTCGATGCTGCCAAAATCTCTGGTTTCAATGGTCATATCCAATCTCCTTCGTTAACAGGCGGTTGATATAGGGCGCGTACGCAAAGACCTGATCAGGCGGGTCGCTTACAACCGTGGGTGCTTATACAAGCCGGTCAAAGCCAGGTGCGGCGCTTTCGGGTATATATTGAAAATCGCCCAGATAAGTAAACGCGATCGAGGGTGGCTGCAAGACCTGAAAGTTAAATTCAGCGGGGGTATATCGGCGCATGGCGCGCTCGACATCCCAGTCAATTTCAACCTCGGCGGGGGTGTACTGCGTGTGCACCTCGCCCGGCGCAAACGAAATATGAATCGGCGCGGCGGATTTGACAACGAGCGACGTTCTGGACTGCGAGAGCGCTTTTTGACGATAGACCTGCGCGGGCGTAACGCCTTTGTCGATCTCAGCCATCTGATCGGCGATCTCGCCATAGTTGCCGGTGGCTTCAAGTGCCGCCTGATATCCGTCCTCAGCCGCGCTGTCGATCAGGTTGCCGATGGTTTTCAACCCGATGCTCGCAAAAAAATCGGTGCTATCCTGCCGAATTTGCGGCTGCTCGGTTTGAAGCGAGAGCTGCGCGTCACTAAAATGAGTATCCTGCGTCGCAAAATTTTGCCCGGCGCTGAGCGTTGCGTCTTTTAGATGGTATTGATATTTAATTGCGCTGATATCATAGCGTAGGAGATTAGAAATATTGCTCATAGAAATAACCGCCTTCTAAAGCCGCTCAGGGCTGCCCTCGGTTAGAGAAAATCGAAAATCGTCTTGGGCAGAATATTACCGCCCAGCTGAAGCGTCACGGTCCAGGCCATTTCAAATTCTTTGTTATGCATGATCTCCTCGGCCAGATCGACACTCTCGACGCTGTTTTGCAGCTTTTGCAGTGAAATGCGGTCGTTTTCAAGCTGCGAGGAGATATTTTCGACGAAGCTGACGTTGTTTCCAATGTCGGCAATCGCAATCAGTAGGCTGTCATGAGAGACCGACAGGGCCGACAGATCTTCTCCCAGCGCGCTGGTATTGCCGGAGCTTAGATGCTCGGCGATATTGCCAAACAGACTGAAAAAGTTTTTAGGTACGCCGTTTTGATCAACGCCGTAGCCGAAAATATCCAGACCCGAGAGCGAGGATGGCACCGCTGTGCGGGTGTCAATCTTAAACGTTGAGCCGCTGCCCGAAACCGACAGCCCCAGACCAACATCCAGATAATTAGCGCCGTTATAGCTGATTTCGGTCGTGGTGCCGTCGCCGTTGTCGGTTGCCACCTTGCCGTTTGAATCGGTCACAAGCTGATCAATCGGCGTAGCGTTGCCGTTATAATAGAGCTGCTGATCAGCGCCGACCACAAACGGCATTGAGCCGTCCGCGTTTCCGGCCGAACAAAACAGATATTGGTCGCCATATTTGCTGTTAGCAATGCTCAGCGCCTGATCGCGCAGGTTGCTGACCTCGGTGGCGAGAATCTGCCGGTCCTGATTGCTCATGGTGTCGTTCATGCCATGAAGCACGAGATCGTTCATGCGCTCATAAATATCGCTTAACGCACGCAGGTTTGAGTCGGCAGTATCCAGACGGCTCGAGAGCGTATCGGCATTGGCAATGTTGCGCTCGTTATCGTCCAGCAGCTTGCGGACCCGCAGTGCCCGTGCGGCATCCGTCACATTTTCAGACGCCCGGTTAAAAGCGCGCTGTGTGGTCAGCTTTTGATTAGAGGACGACAGATTGCCAAGGTTCGAGCGCATGCCGTTTAAATAATTACGAACCGTAATGTTATTCGTGATACGAGTGCCCATAAACACCCTCCTTTAATTTAAGCGCGGCCGACAAGACCGGTCTTGTTAATCAGCGTGTCGAGAATCTCATCCATGGCGGTCATAATGCGGCTCATGGCATTAAAAGCCTTGGTCCATTGGGTCATGTCGACACCTTCTTCCTCCATCGAAACGCCTGAGACCTCGCTGATGCTCGTCAGCAACGAATCGGCGATATCCGAACAGGAATCGAGACAGCCTTGGTTATAAGAGATATCAGTCGCGAGTTGCGACGTGGTATAAAACTGAACATAGTCGTTAAACGAACCCTGGAATTCTCCAAAATTATGTTTGGATGAAAACAGCGCAAGCGCGTTTGTGACAAAGGTCGTGTCGTTGGCACCTTCGCCGGTGGGGTGGATATCGGTGATCAGGTAGGTGGCGTCGCTTTGCCACGCGCTGTTCACCGTCAGGTTTGCCGCAGTTTCTTCCCCGTCGCCCGAAAAGCTAAACAGCTGCTTGTAGCTGCCGGTAGGATTGCCGCTGCCGTCGACAATGGGAATAAAGCTGTTAAAAGCCTTGGCCAGCGAAGAGGCGAAGGTATCTATCTTATCCATATAGTACAAAATGCCGTTTTCGAGCGATTCTCCCGCGCCGGGCGCAGCGCCGATGCCGCGGCCGTTGAGCATCTCTAACGCGCCCTGCAAAGAGCCGCCTGAGATGCCGGTCGCGCCGCCGGTACTCTTCCAAGACAGCGCCACCGTCTTATCGGTTTTGCCTTTTGAAAGCAGCAGGGGATCGTAATCGTCGTCCTTGACCGCCACATGGTTGTCGGATCCCATCGTGATGGTCACGGTGCCGTCCGAGAGGTTTTGCACCGAGATGTCGGCATATCTTGAGAGCTGGTCAATCAGCACGTTGCGCTGGTCGAGCAGCTCATTGGGGCCATAGGTTGACAGATTGCCGCCGTAACAAACCGTCACTTCGTTTTTAATGGTTTTGTTATAATTGGCAATCTGCTCAAGCAGCGAGTTGACGGTTGTGACGTCGGTGCCAAGCGCTGTTTTCTGCTGCTGCCACTGGTTATTAAGCTTGGTGCTGATCTGCGTGAACACCTGCGTCAGCGTGCGCGAGGCGCTTAGGATGCTGCTGGCGACCACCGTGCTTTGCGCGCCCTCGCCCTGCATGTCGGACCATGCGCTTTCCAGCGCGGCCAGTGCTGAGGTGATCGTGCTCGGCTCAATCTCGCTTAAATTGGTCTCGACGTCCTTTAAAATGCTGGTGACGGTATCATAGTAACCGACGCTGGCATATTCGTCACGAAAACGCTTATCGAGATAGGAGTCGCGAATCTGCGAGATGCCCGATACCATTGCACCCGCGCCGCCCAGACCCACCGTGTTGGAGCCGTAACGGCTAAAGCTGGTGTTGATCGACATCGAGACCAAGTCGACGCGCTGACGGGTATATCCGGTGACACCGATATTGGCAATATTGTTGCCGACGATATCAATCGCCTTCTGGCTGGCCATTAAGCCTCTCGTAGCGGTTTCAAATCCTAAAAAGGTCGGTCTCATAATATCCTCCTGATCTTTACCAAAACGGCGAATGCCGGTATGATTCAGACTTTTGTTTTAAAAATGCTCGGCGCCTCGGCGTTTTGATAGCCGCGCGCCGCACCGTAGGGCAACGCCGTGGCAACGCCCTCGTTGCCGGGCTTGGCCGCCAAGAGCGTCTCGGG
>DALYYK010000130.1:0-7073 GCA_031983305.1 Candidatus Fimivivens sp.
TATGCGCTTGTTTCCGACTTCTCCGATATTTCCACCATCGGACAGAGATATGAACTCTGCCGCCGAATGGCGATCCCGGCAAATGAGATGAAAAACATGGACTTTGCAGCCATTGGCAGAAGGCTCCTGGGCAACAATAAGGGCGCTGTCACCCCCTATGGTGTTTTGTATCCTACCGGCAACACACCGGAGCAGGTATATAACGGTGAACAGTTTCCCGAATACAACTGGCGCAGCGGTGATGCGGCGACCGTTATCCTGGAATCCGGCGATTACCACGGTGGGATCAAATATGAATATCTCTATCTGCCCTGCTGGGAGGTAGAGATAGAAAAGGCGGTAAATCGGCTGGGGCTCGAATCCCCTCATCCCTGTGCCACTCATCTGGAATGCGAAGGCATGAGCGAACAGTTCTGTCGGCTCTTCACGGAGGAATATCCACTGTCTGAACATCTGTACACGCTGAATAGCCTTGCAAGGAGCTATATGGGATTTGATAAACAGGCACGGGGTGATTTTCACGCCATTGTGGAAATGGTTCAGCCTAAAACGCCACAGGATGTAGCGGTGCTGGCGGATAACTTCTATGAATTTACTGTGATACCTGGACTCACAACACCCATGGAGTATGGTGCATACAAGACTATGGACTCCACAGGTGAATTCATTTTTGATGAAAATCTGGAGGAATACATCGATTTCAAAGGGTACGGAGAACGCTGCGTTCAAAATGAAAACGGTAGCTTTACCGATTACGGCTACATCGCATACCGGGGCTGCACCCCCGCTGTGGAGGAACTGCTCCGCCAAAAGGATGTGCAGAGTATGGAGATGGGAGGAATGAAGCTATGATCGCACTTCACCTGTCCCGTTTTGCCTCGTGAGGCAGTAGTACAATAAATAGAAGAAAGGCGGAGAAAAGATGATACAGGCTTTATTATCAAACCGTCAGCGGCCGGACCTGCCGCCAGTCCCTGTCTGCTTTCCCATAGCGGATTATGCCGGCATATATGAAAGCCTCCAAGCCATAGGACTTGGCAGCATTGCCGTGCGGGATTGCTTTGTCAAAGAGATTAGCGGGGATTATCCCATCCTAAAGCGGTTAGAGGAAACTGAAATCAATGTGGATGAGCTGGACTACCTCGCAAAACGGCTGGAAAGCTTCGATAAATACGAGCGCGCTCAATTTCAGGGCACCGCTGTCAGCAAGGACTATTCCAATATGACGGATTTCATCAACCTGACCTTTTCCTGTCAGGAGGTCACGGTGGTGCAGGATTTCACCGATTTGACAACTGTTGGACGAATGCACTATATGAACCTGAACGGTGGGCTGACCGAGGATGATCTGAGTACGGTGGACTTCCAGAAAACAGCTCTTTCCCTTCTGCTCAATGAGGAAGGAACCGTCACGCCCTACGGTGTGGTGTATGAAAACGATATGGAACTGGAGCTTTGCTATGACGGGCTATATTTTCCGGACTATCGGTACAGCGGGGATACTCTGCTTGCTATAGCAGTAATTGATGATAGCCTCTCGGACGATACCACGGACATTGCATGGCTTTACCTGCCCATGGAGGATTGCCAAATTGAACGCGCTCTGCTGCGTGCGGGCATTTCTGAGGAACATATGCGGCTGGCGTATGTTGACAGTGAGCTGCCTGGTGTGCTCACGAACCTGATAGGCACGGAAGAAAGCCTGTATGAGCTGAACAGGCTATGCATCCATTATCAGAAACTGGACACCGGCTACCGCCAGAAAGCGGAGGCAGCGTTGCAAATGGCGTCCCCTACCAGCATTGCCCAGGCGTCTAACCTTCTAAGCCAGCTCGACCTTTTTGACTTTATCCCAGGCATCTCCACCCCAGAAGAATATGGCAGGTACATGATCATTGACTCCGGCCATTACGAGTTTGACGAAAATCTGGAAGAATACATCGATTTCAAAGAATATGGTAAACAGCGCATGGCCGGAGAATACGGCCGGTTTACCGAAAATGGATACATCAGCTATCACGGCTTTATTTCCATTGAAGAAGTAATGGCGGGAAGCGAAACCGAGCGCATGGATATGGAGATGGGAGGTATGCAGCTATGATTACACTTCATTTGACTCGCGCTGATGATTATGAGGGTGTGTATCTGCCGCTGCCGACCAGTCCCGCAGAAATTGGTGAGGCGTGGGCGGCTCTGGACAACATCAGCGATGACGTTGCCTCTACCCGTATTGTCGGGGCGGTTAGCAATGTATGGGGCATTGGGCAGTATCTGAAAAAAGCGGATGTAAACAATTCCGGAGAGTTCAAAAAGCTGAATCGAATCGCTGAACTCACAGGCAACTTAGACCGTGACCAGTGCTATATCTTTGAAGGCGCTTTGAACGCCGAGTCTGTGAACAGTTTGGATGATGTCATCGCCATTGGAGAGCGGCTGGACCAGTACCTGCTGCTCTCCGGGGTGAATACCGACCGTGAGCTGGGAGCGTACCTTGTGGAAACAGGCGTGATGGCCTTTGACGAGAGTGTCCAGCCCTATCTGGACTATACAAGAATCGGCATTGAGTATTACGCCAATCACGGCGGCGCTTATGCGACCGGGGGATATGTTCTCAGGCGTGACAGCGCGGAACAGGCGTTGCAGGACATTGTCGACGCCCACCAGGATAAGCAGATACTTGGCGGCATGGAGATGGGATGAGGGGTGAACGGTGGAAACGGATTTGACAAAGCGGATCAAGGCCCTCACCCACCATTACCGGCCAAAGCTGAACACCGACAAGAGAACCATTCGGTGGGCGGACGAGGTCTGGACGCCCACGGGAATTGTGGACAGCATCCGGTTTGAAGACTATTACGAGAATGAGGAATACCTCTGTCGGCTTCTGGATGCGGAGCGGTTTTCCGAGAGAGACCAGTGTGCCACTGCACATATGCATCAGCCCGGAAAGTGTTTCCGTGATGGCGGTACAGATAAGAATGACCGGAAATGCCATGGCTGTGTCCTGCGGTGCCATAACTGGAAAGTAGGCATGATGGTGACTTGCTTCGAGGTTAAAATCACTTACTCGGATTTCAGGAGTGCAAACGGGCACAACTTCCACGGAAATGAAAATTACTACTGCGTTCCGAAGTCTCTCGCCTCTAAAATCGCCCATGAGATACCGGACGACATCGGAATCCTCGCATACTTTGAGGGCGAGCACCAGTATGGTCTCCGGCAGATTAAGCCATCAGGATGGCGCAGCGTAACCGACCGGACCAAAGTGCATCTGCTGTACAATGCCATGAAAAAATGGTGTGATGGGGCGGTTTTTGTATAGCCTCCATCATAAGCCGGACGCCGGTTTATTGATTTATGGGATAGCTATTCCGCACACCGGATGGTATTCTGTGTGATTGATGCGGAACAGTACCTAATTCATTGAAAGGAGAACAGGTCATGACAGACAAAGAAATCGCGGAAATGTTTGAGCGTCACAATCTAATCAGGGGGTATGTCTATCCCTATGAGGGATATCGAAGCGAATACTGGTTTGAGCGCTCTCCCTCCAACATCGCCAACTTCATCATGCAGCACAGCGATGCAAGGGAGATCATTCTCACCGATACCATGGACAATCTAATCCTGAACACGATGGGCGAGTTTATCGACCGCTGCCCGGATCAGGAGTTTTTACAGCAGATTCTGCCGCACCTTATCCCCATGCAGTTGGGTGAAACGGAGCCGCAGGAGTTCCCTGTTGCTACGGATGCGGAGGTGGAGGCATACTTTGAAATGCAAAACAGTATGGAAATGGGTATGTAGGCAGAAACCCTGCTGTTTTTTATCATGGAGGTGTCAATATGAGCGTTAACGCCAGAGAAGAAGAATATGAACACGTGGAGCTTTTTGGAAAGCCTGCACTTTTCACCAACTCCCGCATTGACCGTTTTACCGTGCCGAAAGGATTTTCCTGCTATGATTTGCGTGGTTCCGACTATGATCCCGGCAAGCCGGTAACCGTAGAAAATCAGGTTGGTGTCAATCATGCCGGAGCGGTTTTGACGCCGGCGCCGGTCACCATTCCCAAGGCGGGTTACCGCAGGTTGCAGGGCAAGCTCAATTTTCTCGGAGAAAGCATGAGCCTTGCGGAGTTCTGCGAGGAACACAGCATCACCCTCGCCCCCGATGAGCCCAAATTTACACTGCGGCCTGCCTCTCCCGATGAGGCGGGTCTTTTTTTTGCCCCTCCAAAAGAACAGGATGCGGAGTTGGGCGCCATCGGTCATGTTCGCATCGACTTCGGCAGCGGTGGGAAGGAATTCTGGCATACATGGTGGCCGCGAGGTGAAGAGGCACTGAACAGCCCCGAATTCAAAGACGAACTGGCCGAGCTGGTAAACGAGCTGCGGGAAACCGGACCGCTGAAGGATCTCAGTGCCATGCACAGCTACTGTGCCGGGCACCACGGGGAAATAGGCGGCGGCTGGCGGCAGAATTACGGCTATATGATCGAAACGGAGCGATATCGGTACTGCCTACGCTGCAGTCCCGGCCAGGGCGACTACCACGCCTATCTGACCGCCTTTGATATGCAGGTACAGAAAATGAATATGGTGGAGCAGGACACACCTGAACAGGGTATGGAGATGGGAGGCATGTAGCTTGAAAACAATTGATTTTGATATATGGGAAGCCAACCCCGATAAGCCGGGTACTGTCCGGCGTGTCGGCCAGCGCACGGCGCAAGAGGTTTTTGCAGAGCTTCAGCATCACCTCGAAAGCACCGGCTATCTGCCCGATGAATACTTTCTGATGAACGATGAGTGGAAAGATGGCAAGGAGATACCGGAAGGTGCTGGATTTTTCTGTACCGTCGACTACGGCGGCAGTGAGGGCGTCTATCTGGATGTTTATCTGAAATGGTTTGATCAGCAGAAAAAGGAAAGCGTCACGAAGGGGTTCATCACCGGCAAAACCCTCGGAGAAACCGGAAGCGATCTGGACCGCATGTATCTCACCGCCTCCGCCATCACCAAGGCGTTCAACGGTGACGGCGGTACCTACGCCAGATATATTCGGCTCGGAGAGGCACAAAGTCCCAGCGGCGTGGTGATGCACCTGAATGGTGAGGAACAGCGGCTGCTGATTGACAGCCTTGTAGAGCGTCGCGGCAGGCTGGAAGAAGAATTCAGCGGCGTGGAACAACTCCTGCGCCGTGTGACGGGGAGCATCACGGAGTTTGTCAACGAGGTGGGTCAGCGACCTCTGAAAATCAGTGACTCCGACATGGCGGTGCTGGCCATTGAGGACGGCGATCTGACCGCGTTTCAGATGGCGTACTCAAAAGTTCCGGATGAAATTGCCGAGTTGCTGCCCCTTGCTGCGGGCAGACCGGGTGCGGTAGGCAGAAAGATGACGACGGTTCTGCTTTCCGACGCAAAAAGCCTGACCGGAGAGCAGTACCTTACAGCGAGCAAACGCGCTGTCGATACAGGCGATGGCGAAAAGGTGCGTCTGTTTTATGAACTGGCAGAAAACTGCGTCACTGATCTTCCCAGGACGTATTACGGCGATGTGATCTCCTACGCATACGATGAAAAAGTCCATATTGCCAAGGCGCTGCTGAAGCAGTCCACGCCCGAACAGATTGGCGACGCCTCCCCCCGGCTGCTCCATCAGGCGGCCTTAAGGGATGATTATACCACCGCCTCTGAGCTGGTGAAGAAAGGCATTCACGCGGACAAGGCTGCTACTGATGTGATCCGCGCTTTTCAGCGGAGTCATTGGGCGGTCACGCATCTGCTGGAGCAGGGCATGGAGATTGATGCCCACAATTACGGGGCGCTTCACGCTTGTATCAACACGGGTAATACACAAGCGGCGCAAATGCTGCTGGAGCGCGGCATGGATTTCGGCCATTACGCCGATTGGACCAAAGCAAATGCCCATAATTATCCCCTTACCAATGATAAGGCGTTTGAAACGTTGTACGATAGCTGGAAGCAGAATTTTGAGGGTTCTGATTCAGTGCGGAGTGAAGATCAGCAGATGGGAGGAATGACGCTTGGATAAAAAATCAAGAAGCCGGTTTCCGGAACAGTGTCTATTCATAAATGCGAATGGCGAAATCATGAGCATTGAATATGGAAAATCAGGATTCAGACGCTTCGAACTCAACACAGAAAATAAAAAGGCAAATCGGGAGATCGTCAACAGCTACAACGAGAGGCACGGCGTTACACCCGAGCAGGTAAAGATGATGCATCATGGAGCGATGTTTGGTTGGGATACCCTCCAGCCTCCTTACCAAGATGAATCCGGTATGAAGAAGGGCGAAATTTTTGAAGTAGAAATTGCCCGCCCCGGTTCACTCGGTGCGTATACTTCTTCTACGCTCACGCTGCCTGCCGAGCCATATGAGATATTGGATGCGATGGACAAGGCCCGAATCACCGATGAACGTGTCATCTATTCCTCGGAGATCATAAATTGCGAGCTGGACTATCTGCCGCAGTTTATCAGTTCAAATACGAATCTGTATGAGCTGAATCATCTGGCCGAGCGCTTATCCTCCCTGAGTCAATGGGAGCTGGACTGCTTCGAGGGAATGGTCATGATGGATACCCTCCAAACCCAACACGCCCCTATCGCCATTGACCGCCTCATCAACATGACCCACAGTATGGAGCATTGTCAGATTGCCTACGAAGCTCATGATGACCAGTCCCTCGGTAAGTTTTATGCTGACAATGACTTTGTGCCGGAGCTGGAAACCCTGTCTGGAAGGATATTCCCTTGGCTGGATTATGCTAAAATTGGCAAGGAGATGCGTGAGGGCGAGGGCGGCGTTTTTACCCCTCATGGCTATGTGATCCAGAATGGCGAGATCGCAAGAACCTACCAGAGCGGTGAGGCTGCTCTGCCGGAGAAGCCCGACTATACTATTTTGCTGTCGGTCAGAAAGGGATATTTTAACGATCCCGCATACGACAACGCCCTCTGCGTACAGCTGGGGCTCCCTGCTGACGATGAGGCGATATCTCAGGCGGCAGAGGCTGTGGGTGCGGCATCCTTTCGGGAATGTGCCT
>DALYYK010000131.1:0-6997 GCA_031983305.1 Candidatus Fimivivens sp.
CGGACAAAATAGCGTCGAGCTGCTCGATCAAAAGACCGAGCTGCCCGAGCTGAGTATCCAGATCGCTGGCGCCGAGAATGTCGCCCACCGATGCAAGCAGCCTGCGCTCCGGCACGTCGAGCGGCTCATTACTGTCCTCTACCGCGCGGGCCCACTCGGATGGAAAATCGGTCGGCGCGACATAGCCTGTCATTCCATCGAGATAATCGCAGCCCGAGAGAATCGGGTCGCTTTTCAACATGGACAGCAGCTGCGTCGGCGGCGCCAGTGTAAAGCGCAGCGTATGGCGTAGCGTCAGAATAAAGGTGCGGGCCTGTTCAATGGCCGATATGCGCCGCTGGTACCGCGCGCCGTGAAAGATCCCACCAATCGAGCAGCTGAGCGCTAGCAGGCTCAACCCCGCGATGCGAAGCCAGATCATCAACCGAAAACACCTCCCTGATGCTGGATGGATGCGGAAATTCGCTTAAAATTGCCGCTTTATCAAAAGCGCCGCTGCCCAGCAGCAGCTTGCCCGACTGACGGCCCAGCAGCTCCGCTCTGCTGCCCGCATGGATGGTTGTGACGATCGCGACACCGCAGTTGAGCGCGTAGGCCACCGCCGCCACCTCCCGTTCCGAGCCCAACTCGTCGCAGAGGATGACCTGCGGTGATAGATTGCGCACCGCGAGCAACAGCCCGTCCCCTTTGTCGTAGCCCGAGAGCACACAGCAGCCCCGGCAGAAATCGCCCAGCTCGCCGCGCTCGTCCACGACGACGACACGGTCACATCCGTTTATAGCCCCGCTTGCGAGCGAGACGGCCAAGTCGCGCAGCACCGTGGTTTTGCCGCTGGCGGGAGCACCGGCGATCAGCAGGCCGCAGAGGCCACCGCCGAAGGCCTCGCGCAACAGCCTGTCCGCCGCGCCCCGATATTCCCGCGCGACGCGCAGCACAATGGCATTGACCTCCCGCAGGCTGATCAGCCCACCGTCGCTGCCGTACACCGCCGTGGCCGCAAAACCGGCACGATGGCCGCCCGGCAGCGTCAGATAGCCCTGCGCCAGCTCCCGCTGGTGGCTGTGTACAGCCTGTCCGCACAGCGTGATATAACATTGCGCCAGCTCTTGCGCCGTGATTGGCGGCCAATCGCGCAGCGTGATGTTGCGGTTATTGACCCGAAGCTGCGGGCAGCAGCCCGCGATCAGCCGCAGCTCCTGCGCGTTTTCGCAAAGTGTATTCGGCAATCCGGATAGCCTTCTTTTAATATTTTCTGAAAGCGAGGCGACCGCTTGGTCAAACGCGGCTCGTCCAGTCAGCATTTTAAAATTCCTCCCCTCTTTCTACTGCTATTTGTATGGACAGCCCCTGACTTCTAGAACAAAAAAATACCGCGCTGTCTTTTAAGACAACGCGGTAGGCAGATGGTACTTTTAAGTTTTTTTGGTGATGCTGGTATGACAGCTCGGACAGGTGATAACGATTTTGCCACGGCCACGCGGCACACGCAGCATCTGCTTGCAGCGCGGGCAGCTGTAATAGCGGTGTTCCCTGTCCTTGAGCCGGTTGTTCCAACGCTTGAGGAATGCAATGACCGGCTCGGCTTTTTGTAAAAAGACGCGGTTTTCAGCGCTGCGCTTATACACATCGCGCGAGAGAAAGCGAACCCAGAATAATGCGAGCGGAATCAGTGCCAGAAAGCGCCACAGGCCGCCGGGCAACAGCAGCGAAAGCGCCAGATAAGTACCCAGCAGGGTCCATTGCAGCTGGTCGACGCCATAGCGTCCGATCATAAAGTTGCGCAGCCAGTTCATGATAATAATCCCCCAATTTTAACCTGTTGTTCCAGCTCGAGATAAAAGCGGTTGAGGCTGCCGATATATTTTTCTTTCCACGGCTTATTTCTGCCACAGTAATGCACAATTGCGGTATTTTGCCGCACCCAGTCGAGCGTCAGCGGATGCTCCCAGTTTTCAGGGCGTAGGTTATATAAATGAAAGCACCGCTCGCTTAAATTATAGCGCAGATGATCCACCGTTAGAATGCGCGTCGCGTAAACGGCGTTGAGCACGTCCTGATCGGGCAGCATCAGAACCGACTTGTGCGTCTCAATATAATCAAAAACCTCCCCCTCGTTTTGCTCACGGCGCAGGGCTTCGAGATTCATCATCATCACGCCCGAGTTGACATAGCTGCTCCCCTGTGGCATCGAGAGACGCAGATCGTTAACCAACGTCAGCTTTGAATTTTGCGAGATATGGGAGGCTGCCGCGAACAGGTTTTCTTCAAATTCCAATGTGTATAGCGCATCCAGAGGATTGATTACCACGAGATCCGGATCCAAATATAAAACTCGGTCAACCGTCTCAGGCAGAAGCCGCGCCGCAAAAATGCGGTAATACATTTCGACGGGGTAGCGCCCGGTGGTCGGCGCATTGGACAAAAAACCCCCGGGTACCGGGATGGAATGAACCGTCAGCCTGTCGGGGCAGATGCGGTCAAGCTGTGAAAAATGCGCGTCGGTCAGCGTGGTATGCACCACATACAGCGAAACGGTCGTTGTCGGGTTTGCTTTTAACAGTGAATAGAGCATAACGATCAGTTGCCTGAGGTATCCCGCATTCAATGTCACCAGTATGTTCATGATCAGCATTACTCCATAAACATTTTTATGTATGCCATTGCTTACAATTAGCATTATACTGATCGGATATTAAAAATCTGGGAACAATTAGTATCGTAAAAATATATTTTCAATTCAAACCATTGCAATTCTGATTGCAAAAAACGTTTGCCTGTCGAATATCGGCAGGCAAACGCTTTTTGAGATTTTATGGATAAGGCATGACAAATGCAAAGGGATTAGAACAGACCCGAGATGCGGCCATTCTCATCGACGTCGATGCTCTCGGCGGCAGGTTTCTTGGGCAGACCCGGCATGGTCATGACATCGCCGGTCAACGCAACAATAAAGCCCGCGCCCGCCGATACCTTTAGGTTGCTGACCGTGACGACGAAATCTTCGGGCGCGCCCAACGACTTGGCGTCGTCGGTGAAGCTATACTGCGTCTTGGCCATGCAGATGGGCAGATTGCCAAAATCGAGCGCCTCAAGCTGAGCAGCCTGCTTAGCGGCTGAAGCGGTCAACACAGCGCCCTTGCCGCGATAAACGCGCTGCACAATCGTGTTGAGCTTTTCTTTGATCGAAATGCCGGTGTCGTAGACATAGCTGAAATTGTTGGGCGTTTCGCACAGGCGCACAACCTCTTCGGCCAGCTCCACAGCGCCCTCTCCGCCCTTGGCCCACACCTCGCTGAGCGCGACATTGACGCCAATCTCACGGCATTTTTCGCGCATCAGCGTCAGCTCCGCCTCGGTGTCTGTCGGGAAGCGGTTGACCGCCACGACGCAGGGCAGGCCGTAAACCTTGGTAACATTCTCGACATGGCGCAGCAGGTTGGGCATGCCCTTCTGAAGCGCCTCGAGATTTTCGTTGTTCAAATCGGCCTTGGCCACACCGCCGTGATGTTTGAGCGCGCGCACCGTCGCAACAACGACGACCGCGCTCGGCGTCAGGCCAGACATGCGGCATTTGATATCGATGAACTTTTCCGCGCCGAGATCGGCACCAAATCCAGCCTCGGTGACGGCATATTCGCCGAGCTTGAGCGCCATGCGGGTCGCCATAACCGAGTTACAGCCGTGCGCAATGTTGGCAAACGGGCCGCCGTGGATGAATGCGGGCGTTCCCGCAAGCGTCTGAACAAGGTTCGGTTTAATCGCGTCCTTGAGCAGCGCGCACATGGCGCCCTCGGCGTGCAGTTGGCCAGCGGTAACGGGCTCATCGTCGTAATTGTAGCCGATAATCATCTTGGCAAGCCGGGCCTTCATGTCGCTGATCGACGAGGATAGGCAGAGCACAGCCATAATTTCAGAGGCAACGGTGATGTCATAGCCGTCCTCACGGGTGACGCCGTTGGTGCGCGCACCAAGTCCGTCGATGACGCTGCGCAGCTGGCGGTCGTTCATATCGACAACGCGCTTCCAGGTAATGCGCTTGGGGTCGATGCGAAGCGCGTTGCCCTGATAGATGTGGTTGTCCATCAGCGCCGCCAAAAGGTTATTCGCTGCGCCGATGGCGTGAAAATCGCCGGTAAAGTGCAGATTGATATCCTCCATCGGCACGACCTGCGCATAGCCGCCGCCTGCGGCGCCGCCCTTGACGCCGAACACCGGGCCAAGCGAGGGCTCGCGCAGCGCAACAATGGCTTTTTTGCCGATATAGCGAAGGCCGTCGGTCAGGCCGACGCTCGTGGTGGTTTTGCCTTCGCCCGCGGGGGTCGGGTTGATCGCGGTGACCAGAATCAGCTTGCCGTTGGGCTTCTCCTCGAGATCGGAGAGCAGCTTATAGTCGATCTTGGCCTTGGTGCGGCCGTACAGCTCTAAGTATTTTTCATCTACGCCGGCGGTCTTTGCAATGTCACGGATATCCTTGAGCTCACAACTTTGCGCGATTTCGATATCTGATAAAAAAGCCATTGTTATAATCCTCCCAATTTTTTTCAGGTTCACGGGCGCTTCAAGTGCCATGCCGACATGCGTTATCCGCGCCGCGTTTACTGCTACAACATAACACATGATTTTCGGCTATACAAGTGCAAATCCGATTTAGATTGCCATATTTGACGAAAAAAAGATGCTTTTTACGTCTATCTTAACAGCGCTCGCTATTATTGCCGGGTAAGCGCATACTATTAAATGAACCGAACCTCGGCCAGCATCAGTCTGGCCTGCGGGCCTTGCAGATGGCGGATGCGCCAATCCCCGGTCAAGTCCTCAATCCAGACTGCCTCGGGGGCGGTCAGACAAACGACTCCGTCGGCGGTTTCGATCTCTATAACCCCTTCGACACACCATAACAGCGTCACAACGCGGTTGCCGCTGGGATTAGACGCTTCGGGCAACGTTTTATTTTCCCCCGCCGTCAGCGTTATGGCAGAAGCCTCGCCGGTGCAGACGCCTTTTCGCGTCATCAGGTTATAGTCGGTGACCTTGCCCCTACTGCGGGTCTGCCAAGCGCCGTCGAAACGGCATAATTCCATTTCGTTTAGTACGACCGCCTCGCCGCCGTTGAACATCAGGCTCAATTGGCCTTCTATTGGTGCGATAATGCGATTATAGTCGGGGAGCGGCGTAAAATCTGATTCCTCGAGCGTGACGGTCGCGGAGCTGAGGCGAAAGTTAAAAGCTCTGTCTGCGTACAGGGCTGTGGGCGGATCAATAGCGATTTGCGTTGTTTTTCCGCCAGACCAGTCGCTAATAATATAAGTATCCGGCGTCACCTTTTTTAAAATCATTTTCAATCACCTTTCTGCTTGGGTCTCGGTTGTATGGCCTTTGCGACGTAAGCTTTCCGTCTAAAAGTATAGCGTTTTGATCGTCTAATAAACGTCATAAACCGATGGCCGGGATGGCAAAAAACAATTATATGGTTGCGTTCGCTAAAATCATCCATTATGATTAGCTTACGGAATGATAGACCCGTCCTTTGGACAGATTAAAAGGAATATTATACAGAAACGGAGCCGATTTACTATGAACAAAATTCTGGAATGTGTACCAAACTTCAGTGAAGGCCGCGACCTTGATAAGGTCGAAAAGATTGTCTCGCCCTTTCGTGGTAAAGAAAACGTCAAGCTGCTCGACTATAGCACGGACAAGGACCACAATCGCTGCGTTGTCACGGTGGTTGGCGAGCCGGAGTCGGTACGCGATGCTGTTATCGAAGCGATCGGCATTGCCGCCGAGCTGATCGACATGACCAAGCACGAGGGCCAGCACCCCCGCATGGGTGCGACCGACGTCGTACCGTTTATTCCGATCCGTAACTGCACCGTTGAAGAGGCCGATCAGGTCGCTCGCGAAGTCGCTGCGGCGGTCGGAGAGAAATTCGGCGTTCCCAGCTTTTTATATGAGAAATCCGCCACCGCGCCCCACCGCGCCAACCTGTCCGACATCCGCAAGGGTCAGTTTGAGGGCATGGCCGAAAAGATGCAGGACGCCAAGTGGAAGCCCGATTTCGGCCCTGAGACGATCCACCCGACCGCCGGCGTGACCGCTATCGGCGCGCGTATGCCGCTCATCGCGTTCAATATCAACCTCGATACGCCCAATGTGGATATCGCCACCCAGATCGCGCATAAGGTCCGCTATCTCAACGGCGGCTTCCGTTTTGTCAAGGCGATGGGCGTTATGCTTGAGGAGCGCAACATTGCACAGGTCTCGATGAACCTGACCGATTACACCAAGAGCGCCATCTACCGCGTGTTTGAAACGGTGAAGATGGAAGCCCGCCGCTACGGCGTCAATGTCGTCGGCAGCGAAGTGATCGGCCTGACGCCGATGGCCGCGCTGATCGATTGCGCCGAGTATTATCTGCAAATTGAGAACTTCAATATGGATCAGGTTCTCGAGACACGACTCTAAACGCTTGAACCGGAGGAAATAATTCATGGATATGAAAACAATGACGCTTGAGGTCTTTTGCGCAACCACCGCTTCCAACGAGCCTGCGCCCGGCGGCGGCAGTGTCGCCGCACTGGCTGGTGCGCTCGCGGCCTCGCTCGCCGAGATGGTGGCGCAGTTGACCGTTGGCAAAAAAGGCTACGAAGATGCCGCCGACGAAATGAACGCGCTGATTCCGCAGGCCGCGGCGCTGCGTGCTGAGCTGCTTGACGACATCACCCGCGACAGCACGTCCTTTAACGCCTATATGGACGCGCTGGCTCTGCCGAAAAACACCGATGAGGAAAAGGATGTCCGCCGGCAGGCTATGCAGGAGGCGCTCAAAAAAGCCGCCGAGGTGCCGCTGAGCGTCGCCGAGACGGCGGCGAAGATCATGCCGATGGCAGCGGTTCTGGTCAAAAAGGGCAACGCCAACGCCGTGACCGACGGTTTGGTTTCGGCCATGATTACCCGCACCGCAGTGCTGGGCGCGCTGCTCAATGTCAAAATCAAT
>DALYYK010000132.1:0-3993 GCA_031983305.1 Candidatus Fimivivens sp.
CCGCGCAGCGTGGTACAGGCGGGGTAAACGCTCCGCTCGTCGAGCAAAACGGCCTTGGCCATCGTAATGGCCGCCTGTGCGACGCCCGCGTTGGTCCACCCTTTGGCATTGAGCACGTCATAGGCGGCGCCGACGACCAGCGACCGCACCCGCTCGGGGTCTTTGATATCCCGCGCCGCTTCAAAATATTGATCCAGCGCGTCAAACGGGATGCCCCCGACGTTGAGATGGCTCAACACGGGGAAGGCCGTGCCGCCGTGCTCCCCCATCATATAGCCGGTCACCGACTTGGGGTCGATGTTGCAGACGTCGGCCACCAGCCTGCGCAGCCGCGCTGAATCGAGCATCGTCCCGGTGCCGAACACCCGCCCGGCGGGATAGTTAAACTCATTTTCGGCGATATAGACCATCGTATCGAGCGGATTGGTGATTAGGATGATAATCGCTTCCCGCGTGTGGGCTGTGATGCCGGTCATCACTTCGCGGATGACCGCGCTGTTTGTGGCGGTCAGCAGCGTGCGGTCGGGCTGCCCCTGCGGGTTGTCGGGGTTTGGAATAATACTGGGCCCCGCGGCCACGATAATCACATCCGCGTCGGCGCACTGTTCATAGCCGCCGCTTTTGACGTCGACATGGTTCATATAGGTCAGCGCCGTCGCCTGCGCCTGATCGAGCGCCTCGCCGTACGCGACCTTCTCTAAAATATCAATGACGCCGATTTCGGCGAACAGGCCGGCTTTCATCGCGTCGGCCAAAACGGTCGAGCCAACATGTCCGACCCCGACGACGACCAGCTTATTTCGGTGCATAGCTCCATCTCCCAACGCTTTAGATTGCAAGGTCACGCTCTGCCGCCGGGCGGCATTGAGAAAGGAATATCCCTTTTTACTTGGGATTTTTTCCAGTTAACGTAATCATAATGTGTCCGACCCGGCTTTGTCAATGCCGATCAAAGCGTATCGCGGACAAAACCGCTTTCATCGTTGTAATTTTAGATAAAGAACGCTATAATAAACTCACATGTTGCCGAAAGGGGGCGACGAAATGCTTGCAAAGGCACACAGCTTCGGATTAAACGGCATTGACGCCTATCTGGTCACGGTCGAGGCCGACCTCTCTCGCGGACTGCCCGCCTTTGAGGTGGTCGGCCTGCCCGACGCCGCCGTCAAAGAGGCTCGCGACAGGGTGCGTTCAGCGATTAAAAATGCGGGCATGCAGTTTCCGACGGCGCGCATCGTTTTGAATCTCGCCCCCGCCGACACGAAAAAGAGCGGCACCGCCTATGATCTCGCAATTTTTCTCGCGCTGCTCAAGGCGGCCGGTATGCTCGAGACCGAGCTGGATCAGACCGGCTTTCTCGGTGAGCTGTCGCTGGGCGGCGCGCTGCGCCCGCTGACCGGTGTGTTGCCGATGATTTTAAGCGCCAAAGCGCTGGGGCTGCGCACGGTGATCATCCCGTTTGAAAACGCCCCCGAGGGCGCTATCGCGCAGGATATCGAAGTGTTTGCCGCTAAGAATGTCGAAGAGGTTCTGGCGCACCTGCGCGGTGAAACGCGGCTGCCGCTTTGTACGGCGCTCGACGGGTCTGCCCGGCCATTGTCCGCGCCCATTCCCGACTACGCCGAGGTGCGCGGACAGTACGAGGCCAAGCGCGCGCTGACCGTCGCAGCGGCGGGGCTGCACAACCTGCTGCTCATCGGGCCACCCGGCTCGGGCAAAAGCATGCTGGCGCGGCGGCTGCCCTCGATTCTGCCCGACATGACCTATGACGAGCAGGTGGCGGTCACCAAGCTGCACTCGGTCGCGGGGGTGCTGCCCAAGGGCGTGGGTCTGGTGTCTGAGCGGCCGTTTCGTTCGCCGCACCACTCGGTCTCGGCGGCGGGTATGACTGGCGGCGGCAGCAGGCCTATGCCGGGCGAGGTGTCGCTCTCGCACAACGGCGTGCTTTTTTTAGACGAGCTGCCCGAGTTTTTGCGCCCCGTGATGGAAGGGCTGCGTCAGCCGCTTGAGGATAGCGAGGTGACCATCTCACGCGTGGGCGCACGCGTTACCTACCCGAGCCGGTTTATGCTGATCGCGGCCATGAACCCCTGCCCCTGCGGCTTTTACGGCCACCCCGCCAAGCCCTGCAATTGCAGCCCGGCGGCGATCAGTCGCTATCTGGGCAAGGTCAGCGGCCCGCTTTTAGACCGCATCGACATTCATCTCGAGGTGCCTGCCATCAATTACGAGGGCCTGACCGGCAAAGCGCCGGGCGAGGGCTCGGCGGTGCTGCGGCAGCGGGTATTTGACGCCCGACGACGCCAGCTCGCACGCTTTGAAGGGCGGAACGTCACCTCAAACTGTGCGATTCCGCGCGCGCTGCTCGAGGAATTCTGCCCGCTGACGCAGGATGCCGAGCAGCTTTTAAAGCTGGCGTTTGAGCGACTCGGCCTCTCAGCCCGGGGGTATGACCGCATTCTAAAGGTCTCGCGCACTATCGCCGACCTCGATGCCTGCGACATCATCGACAGCAGCCACGTCTCAGAGGCAATTCAATACCGCACGTTAGACCGAAAATATTGGAACCGATAAAGGATGTAAAAAGGAGCCCTTCATTATGAACGACCTCGTCTTTACCTACGCGCCTTCCATCGCCAATTACCGCTCGGCGGTTTATTTTGCGGCTGTGACCCGGCACCGCATCGGCTTTCGCATTTTTGTGCTGTCGGCCATTGTCGCCGCCATCTGCGCGGCAGGCTCCTATCTCGGGATGATACCGGCGTTCATGCTACCGGCGTACATTGCCCTCGGTTATCTGATCTGGGCCATTGTGCTGTGCGCCCAGATCGAATACGGCATATTAAAATACACCAAGCATAAAGACACGATGCTGCATAAGGAGATTACACTCACCTTTGCGCGCGGCAGCCTTAAAATTGATACGCCCCACAACGGCAAAAGCGCGACGGTTCGGCTTGCCGATCTGTTTTTAAGCTTTGAGCTCAGCAATATGTTTTTGCTTTATCTCAACGGCGCGGAGTCGATCATGCTGCCCCACCGCGCCATGACCCCGCAGCAGCGCGCCGAGGTGCGCGAGCTTTTGCAGGACAATCTGCATGAGCGCTTCTCCACCCGCTTTGGCTATGGTGCGGCAGCGGGCAAGCTCAAACCCCTGTCGGGCAAAAAACGCACATTCTTCTAAATAAAAAGCGCTTGAAGCGGCAATTCGCACCGCTCCAAGCGCTTTTGACTATTTAACCGTAAAGGTCGCCGTCACTTCAAACGAGGCGCCTTCGCCGCCGTTATCCGCGGAGATGCTCTTGACAAGGCGATACTCTCCGGGGCCCAGCGGAATCGTATAGTCGTCGGCGTTGAGGACAAAATCGAAGGTTCTCTCGCCGCCCGGATGGAGGATATACGCAATAGCGATCCAGGCGCGCTCTTTGCCCTCGCGATAGTTCAGCGCCGCCCATGCGCCGTTGACATAATATTGAAAGCTATAAGCTGCGCCAAACGTGATCTCCTGATCGCTGTTGTTGAGCAGCGTGGCGGTTGCCGTCTCGCCAAAACGCACCTCAGACGGCGCTTGCAGCAGCACGCTTTCTTTGTCGGCTTTTATTTTATCGTCGTCTTCCGGTTGCTCGGCGGGGTCAACGGGCGCTTGGGGCGTCTCGGAGGAAGGCGCCTCAGACGGCTGCCCGGGCGCGGCGCTTTGCTGCTCCTCCACGCTGCTCGATTCGTTCGCGCCGCTGTCCTGAACGGGCGCGCCGGTGTTCTGTGTACAGGCAAACAGTGTTGCAACCAGCAGCACTGCAAGCGCCATCGGAATAATCTTCTTCATACTTACTCTCCTTTAAAATTTAATAAAATCGGCATGGGTGTGCGTCGCATAGGTCATTTGCTAAACCTAGTCGCGTATCGGTGGCGCGCCTGCCTAAAAGCCTTCGACCGCCCTGACTCCGCCAACGACCGCCTGAGCCGCCGCTGTAAAGGCGTCGGTCTCAATTTCGG
>DALYYK010000132.1:4003-6953 GCA_031983305.1 Candidatus Fimivivens sp.
CGGGGAACCACAGCACAAAATCATAGCCGTCGCGCTGCCAGCGGGCAAGCGCCTTGCCGTTTTGGGTGTACGACAGCTCGACCGTCACATCGTCAAACCGTTCGAAGCTGTGCTCTTCAAAGCTGATGCCGTATAGTCCGCTGACATCCTCGCCCATGCTTTTCGCGCAGCGCAGCATGCCCTCGGCGCCGTCGGCTGTGCTGATATCGAGCTGTGCGAGCTTACCTGAGATCAGCCATATGCCGTCGATGCTGACCGTCTCGGGCATGCCCTCCAGCGCAAATCCCGCGACGAATCTGAAATCGGGTGTGTCAAACGCAATCATGGGGTTGGGCACCTGGGTCGAGCTGACGTGGGCTACCAGTTTGGTGCAGTCGACAATCTGCGCGGGGTAGCTTTCCAGAATAACGCCGCTGTAGGTGATATCGACCCGCAGCCCCACCGACAGCGCCGACATTGTGAGCGCGCCGCCCTTGGCATCGGTCATCTCTGTGTCAGAAAGGCCCACCGAAATCAGGTCGGCGCTTTTATATTCGCCCGTCTCCTGCGCGGGGCGTACTAAGATCGCCCGGTCGTCCACCCGCATAATCGTGGCGGAGAAAGTGGTTTTATCGGCCTTTTGGGTGCAGCCCGGCAGCAATAAAACCGCGGTTAGCATCAGCAAAAGCGCCGCCACAACAGACTTTTTAAGTAACTTCATGCGTCAAATCCTCTTTTCATCTGTTTGTCATGACTGCTTTATCAGTGCTGAATTTTTTTATAAATATTGCATATGATGGATAAATTTATAGGGGAACACGAAAAAACCGCCGGGCAAGACAGGTTTTGTCTTGCCCGGCGGCTATGCCGGTTGGCCGTTTTATTTTGCTTTAGATTCCACTTCTGCCACGGCGGCCGCGATGAACGCGTCGACCGGCATAGTGCCCTTGTCGCCCTCCTTGCGGGAGCGAACCGCCACGCCGCCTGCTTCGATCTCCTTCTCGCCGATAACCAGCATGTAGGGGGTTTTCTCGAGCTGTGCCTCGCGGATCTTATAGCCGATCTTCTCACGGCGCTCGTCAACCGTCACACGCAGACCCTTTGCGCGCAGCTTTTTGGCCACCTCGTTGGCATAATCGCTCTGGTTGTCGCCGATAGGCAGCACCCGCACCTGCTCGGGCGAGAGCCACATCGGCAGCGCGCCCGCGTACTTTTCAAGCAGCAGCGCCATCGTGCGCTCGTAGCAGCCCAGCGACGTGCGGTGGATGATATAGGGGTATTTCTTTTCGCCGTCGGCGTCGATATAGGTCATATTGAATTGCCGCGCGAGCATAAGGTCTATCTGAACGGTGATCAGCGTATCCTCTTTGCCGTGCACGTTCTTGATCTGAACGTCAAGCTTGGGGCCATAGAAGGCGGCCTCGCCGACGGCCTCTTTATAGGGGATGCCCATGTGATCGAGGATATTGCGCATCAGGCCCTGCGCTTCGTCCCACATCTCGGGGGTACCGATATATTTTTCGGTGTCGTTGGGGTCCCACTTTGAGAAGCGGTAGGACAGATCGTCAATGAGACCGAGGTCGGTCATAACCTCCTGAAGCAGCCGGACGCAGCCGCGGAACTCCTCTTCAAGCTGCTCGGGGCGCATGATCAGATGTCCCTCGGAGATCGTGAACTGACGCACGCGGATCAGGCCGTGCATCTCGCCCGAGGCCTCGTTGCGGAACAGCGTGGACGTCTCGCCGTAGCGGATCGGCAGATCGCGGTAGGAGTGCATGTCGTTGAGATAGACCTGATATTGGAACGGGCAGGTCATCGGGCGCAGCGCGAACACTTCTTTGTCCTTCTCCTCGTCGCCCAGCACAAACATGCCGTCCTTGTAATGGTCCCAGTGGCCCGAGACCTTGTAAAGGTCGGACTTTGCCATGAGCGGCGTGCGGGTCATGACATAGCCGTACTCATTTTCTTCCTTATCCTGAATGTAGCGGTTTAGAATCTGGAACAGCTTCGCGCCCTTGGGCATCAGGTGCGGCAAGCCCTGGCCGACATAGTCGGAGGTGCAAAAATATTTCAGCTGGCGGCCGATGATGTTGTGGTCGCGGCGCTTGGCCTCCTCAACAGCGGTGAGATACGCTTCCAGCTCACTTTTCTTGGGGAACGCCGTGCCATAGACGCGACACAGCATCTTGTTCTTCTCGTTGCCACGCCAGTAGGCGCCGGTGCAGGCGGTCAGCTTAAAGGCCTTGATCGCTCCGGTGCTCATCAGGTGCGGGCCAGCACAAAGATCGGCAAATTCGCCCTGCACATAAAAGCTGATCTTCTCGCCCTTGCCCGCGTGTTCGTTGATAAGCTCCTGCTTGTAGGGCTGATCCTGCATCTTCTCGAGCGCGGCAGGGACATCGAGCTCGAGCTTTTCAAGCGGGATATCCTCCTTGACGACTTTAGCCATCTCGGCCTCGATCGCGCCGAGCTGCTCGGGCGTAAACGAAGCGGGCACGTCAAAGTCGTAATAAAAGCCATTGTCGATCGCGGGGCCAATGGCGAGCTTCGCCTCGGGATACAGCCGCTGCACCGCCTGCGCCAGCACGTGCGAGGCCGTGTGCCAGAACGCCTTTTTGCCGTCGGGGTCGTCAAAGGTCAATATCTCGACCGCGCAGTCCGCCTCAACCGGCGTGCGCAGGTCGCAGACCTTGCCGTCTATTTTAGCCGCACAGGCCGCCTTAGCTAAACCCGCGCCGAGCGCGGCGGCTATCTGGGCAACCGTCGTGCCTTGGTCAAACGCCTTGACAACATCGCCTTTCAAAGAAATCCTTACCATAATAATTTTCCTCTCTTTCTTGGTTCTTGTATGTTACGCCGCCACCCCTGAGCCGCCGCAATTTTCGCAGCGTTTGACCGGCGTAATATTCAGCCATATTTTGCGGTTGCCGCTAATCGGCCCTCTCAAATAAAAAACAAAAAGCCCCACCCC
>DALYYK010000133.1:0-6946 GCA_031983305.1 Candidatus Fimivivens sp.
CAGCGCAGCGCAGGCTGGCCGATTTCTATACCGCCATTGACGCTATTACCGCCCGCACCGCGCAGGCGACCGAAAGGCAAACGGTGTTTATGGAATCGACCGAAACGGAGCTGCGCACCGTCACCCCCGACTCGATGCCCGGGCGAGCCATTGCGTTTGCGGGCGGCATCAATCTGGCCGCCGACGCGCAGCCGGTTGAAAGGGGCAGCACCTTTGCGGCCTTCGGTATTGAAAGAATTCTTGAAAACGCCGACCGCATCGACGTTTACGTTTCGCAGCACGGCGCGATGAATACAGGCGGCAATCCGGCTTCGATCAGTGCGCGCGAAGGCTTTGACACGATTAAGGCCGTCAAAGAGAACCGTGTTTATCTGATTACCGATAAGCTCATCAATTCGCCGACCTTTCGTTTTCAAAAGGGCGTGGCTGAGATGGCGCGCTTTCTCTATCCCGAGCGTCTCGACGATATCGCGGCTTTTGCCAATGACGACACCGCCACCCGACGGGGCTATGCGGAGATTTTGACCAAGGCGCTGCATCTGCCGGTCTATGTGCCGTCCTCCTCAAAATATTACGAAACCGCCCAGAAGGGACATACCTTCGGCCGGTTTGAGGATATCCGCTGGAACGACGACGGCTTTGATGCGGTAGAAACCGCTGTGTTCGGTGGTTATATCGATTGGGAAAAGACAGCGGACGGCCAGGAATATTTTTATCCCGAACAGTCGGTCACCCGCGAGACGCTGGCTAAAACGGTGTTTCTCATCGGGAACTTCGCACCCACGGCCAGCACCGAAATCGTCGATCTCGACGCGTGCGAGCAGCCTCACATTGTTCAGACGCTCGTCGACCAAGGCATCTTTGCGCTCGAGGGTGGACAGTTTAACCCCAAGCGTACCGTGACCAACAACGAGATTCTCGCGGCCATTCATGCTGTGTCAGCCGCTTGATGGTCGGTGTTATCCCGATTAATTAAAAATTTTTAAATCAAGAAGCAGGCGTACCGTTCCAAAGAGCGGTGCGCCTGCTTTTTTAGTAAGATTGAAGCAGCTGGTCTAAAACAACGTGTCCGCTGCGCCAAATACAAAACTTTACAGTGCCGTTCTGTGCATTTCAGATACCTTTGGCTGTATATGTGCCTAAAATGACGTCATATTATAAAAAGCAAACAGCGGTTTTGTGGACTTTAAGCGCCTTGATCCATACCTTTTGCCGCTGAATGAGAAAGGAAGGGCCGTCAATATGAAGGGCTACGCGATGTTAAAAATAGGGGTGACCGGCTGGATCGAAAAAGAAAAGCCGACGGCGGGACCGATGGATGCCATCGTCCGGCCGACGGCTGTTTCGCCCTGCACGTCGGATGTGCACACCGTCTGGGCGGGCGCGCTTGGCGAGCGAAGCAATATGATTCTGGGCCACGAAGCGGTCGGCGTCGTCACCGAGGTGGGCCATTTGGTCAAGGATTTCAGCCCCGGCGACCGTGTGCTGGTGCCCGCCATCACACCCGACTGGAACTCGCTTGAGGCGCAGGGTGGCTATGCCATGCACTCGGGCGGCATGCTCTCGGGCTGGAAGTTTTCAAACTTTAAGGATGGCGTATTCGGCGAGTTTTTCCACGTCAACGACGCGGACGGCAACATGGCTAAAATTCCCGAATCGATCGACGACACGACGGCGGTCATGCTCTGCGACATGATGCCGACCGGCTTTCACGGCGCCGAGTTGGCGGACATCCAGTTTGGCGACAAGGTGCTGGTCATTGGCATCGGCCCGGTGGGGCTCATGTCGGTGGCAGGGGCGGTTCTGCGCGGCGCGTCTGAGATTTTCGCGGTCGGCACACGTCCGAACTGCGTCAAAATCGCCAAAAAATACGGCGCTACCAAGATTATCAGCTACAAGTCCGGCGCCATTGAGGAACAGGTTCTCGCGCTAACCGGCGGCAAGGGCGTTGACAAGGTCATTATAGCGGGCGGCGATAACGACACCTTCGCTTCGGCCATCAAAGCGCTGCGCCCGGGCGGAAAGATCGGAAACGTCAATTATCTGGGCGAGGGCGAGTCGATTAGGCTGCCGCGTGTGGAGTGGGGCTTTGGCATGGGCCACAAGCAGATTAGCGCCGGACTCATGCCGGGCGGTCGGCTGCGGATGGAAAAGCTGCTTTCCCTTGTCGAGGCGGGCCGTGTAGACCCGGCCAAACTCGTCACGCATGAGTTTGACGGTTTTGATAAAATTGAAGAAGCGCTGCTGCTCATGAAAGAGAAGCCTAAGAATTTGATTAAGCCGGTGGTTCATATCAAGTAGGGGCGCGGGGCAGCGTTTAGCGGATAAGCAGCCCGGTTGTACCGGGCTGTTGGGCTGTCGATAAAGTGATACGTTTTTAGTAGCCGTGCTAAACGGCAAAAGGTGTTTAGCGCTGACGCGTAGGAACGGCCCCCACCCCCGGCGTTTGCATATTCTGCGGAACATGCGGGTGTCCTCCACTACGTTACAGACGCGAAGTGCCTCGCGGGCGGGACGCTGTGCCCCCGCGTGCCCCCCTGACTTCCGGTGGAGTTTTGGAACGGGCCTTTAAAGAATACGGTTGTTGGTGATTGTATTCCCCACGTGAGAGTGTTACCGATTCACCCAACGTCAGTGGGCGCGCATCCAGACTTGTTACGTGATTATGCGCGCCAATTAAGTCGTCCGGCCTCTTGGGGCACGGAGGTGCTTACATCGCGCCGCCGTGCCGGGAATGTATGCGTTTCTCGACAGTCTAACAGTCCGGTGCAACACCGGGCTGTTTTATAAAGCCTTGTCTACTTGTCTATGTCTATTGCCGGCGTATGTGACTGGCAAAAATTTAAATGTGCACTAGCATGCAATATTCTAGTGCATACAATGATTCTAACGCACGTTCGCGCGAAGCGAACGACCTGACTTGCTTTTGTTTTCGTCGCCTTTGGCCTTGTTTCAATCCACATGCTCCCGCGAAGGGCGCGATCCACAAAGTCATGCCAGTAGTCGCGGCGTACACTATTTCAACCTACGCTCCCCGCGAAGGAAGCGACGCAAAACGCATTGGTCTCAGCCGCAACTATTAAGTTTCAACCCGCGCTCCCGCAAAGGGCGCGACCCACAAAGTCATACGTCGCGGCGTACACTATTTCAACCACGCTCCCCACGAAGGGCGCGACGCAAAACGCATTGATCTCAGCCGCAACTATTAAGTTTCAACCCGCGCTCCCGCAAAGGGAGCGACAACGGTGGGCGCCGTGTTCACCACAAGAAATGTAAGCAGATTTCAATCCCCGCCCCCCGCGAAGGGAGCGACCTCGTCGGCCAGCGTGTCGCTTTTAATCTCACCGCCATTTCAACCCACGCTCCCGCAACGGGAGCGCCGGCTTGTATGACGCCCTGTGCTCCCGGCGGCTAGCGCTGTTCCTTTTGCAAAATATCGATAAAGACCTCGACAATCTGTGGTGAAAATTGGGTGCCCGCATGACGGCGTAGCTCTGCGATGGCGTCGTCTACGCCGACCGCCCTACGGTAAATTCTGTCGTTGGTCATAGCGTCAAACGCATCCGCCACCGCGAGAATGCGGCAGCAGATCGGAATTTCTTCGCCCTTTAATCCCTTTGGATAACCGTTGCCATCCCAGTGCTCATGGTGGTGCAGAATATATTCCGAGACGAGCGAAAGCTCAGGCGTGTTTTGCGTAATGCGATAGCCGATTTCGCAATGCTTTTTCATTTCTAGCCACTCATCCGCGGTCAGCGCGCCGGATTTTCTTAAAATGCTTGGATGGATGCCGACCTTTCCGATGTCATGCAACACCGACAGCAGCGACAATTCATTCATCGACTGCGCGGGAAGCTTTAGCTCTATGCCGATCGCTTCGCAATATTTAAAAAGGCGCTTCGCGTGCTCTTCGGTTTCCATGCTTTTTTCATAAAGCGTTGCCAACAGCGTATTGATAATGGTGTTGCGGTAGCTTTTGCTGTCCAAAAGCTTTTGGTGATACATCCATTCCTCCGCCTGCCGGATGACCTGCTCCATGCTTTGGGTTAGGCTGCTGCGTTCAGCGCAGCCCAACGAGACGCTCAGCTGAAAGGTGCCGACCTTCCGCTTCAAAAAATTTGCATTTAGCCGCTCGAGGATTTTGCCGGCATCCTCAAGCGTTTTATTGGGCAGAACCAGCAGAAATTCATCGCCCCCCCAACGCGCGACAATATCGGCGCGCGTGCAGGTTTCTTTAAATACCGCTGAAACACTTTTGAGCAGCTCATCTCCCGCGGCGTGCCCAAAAACGTCGTTTGTAATTTTTAAGCCGTTTACATCGCCCATGATGACCGAAACGGGCGCACATTTATTGGCGTTGAGCCGCTGAAGCTCGTTCTCAACAAAGCGCCGGTTATACAGACCGGTCAGCGCGTCGTGATAGCTCAGGTATAAGACCTCATCCTGATACGCCTTTTCGGTGCGTACGTCACGAAAAACCATGACAACGCCAAAGATTTTACCCTCTTCGTTCTTAATCGGCGCGGCGCTGTCGGCAATCGAGATTTTTTCGCCATATCGGTTGATGATCACGGTATGGTTGGCAAGTCCAACGATTTTTCCGGTATTTAAGACACGTTCTACCGGGCTTTCAACCGGCTCTTCGGTTTCTTCGTTTTTAAGAACGAAAATATCTGCAAACGCAGCGCCTTTTGCTTCGTCATGGCTGTAGCCGACAAGCTCTTGCGCCACATTGTTCAGCGAGGTAATTTTACCGGCAACATCGGTCGTGACGACGCCGTCGCCAATCGATTTCAGCGTAGTGTTTAATAATTCCTTTTCATAAAACAGGTTTTTACGATAAGTCTCCCGGTCGGTTACGTCAAAGATGATCGAGAAAATCTGCGGCGTCTCTGGGGTGCCGATGGGGCAGGAGTAGGATTCGACAATTCTTATCTCGCCGCTGCTTAGCCGGTGTGGGAATATAAAGTGCTGCTTCTTGCGTGCGTAGGCATCCCTTCCGTGCTGGGCGATTTCCTGTATCGGCAGCACATTGATATCCTGTATGTTCATGCTCAGCAGTTGCGATTTGCCATAGCCGTAGAACCGGCATGCGGACGGGTTGGCATCCAAAATCTCGCCGGTGAGCGGATTGATGATTAGCATGGTGGCGATATGGTCGTCAAACATTGATTGCAGCCGCTGCAAAAGCACCAGATGATTTTCTTGGAGCATTTTATACTGGGTGATGTCTTTTCTTGAAACAATGATATATTGATGTCCCGCCTCTTTTGCAACTGATAGGCTTGTCAGAAAATAATAGGCCCGGCCGTCAATGTTCAAAATCTCTTCGTAGACCTGATTTTCATTTTGGGTGACCGCTTGCAGATAGAAGGCGGCGAGTCTTTTTCCCTGCTGCTCGCCCCAGACCTCGACCGGCGTTTTCCCGGCGATCAGATGGCTTTGAAAGCCCGTTGTTTTTTCATGTGCGGCATTTAAAAAGATATAATAAAAATCGCCGTCGATATATTCTGCCATAAACATGCAGTCCTGCGTGCTGTTAAACAAAAAATTCAAATCGATATCCGCATTGCCCGCACTCTTTTGGCGGATGAGACCGCTCAAAAGCTGTTTTTGGGCCGTGATATCCTGTAGTTGTAGCGCAAAGATGTCCTGATCGAGCCAAAGTACATCCAGATTAAACCACGCGCGGGTTCTTTTATAGTAGACTTCGCGTGTTTGGAAACGGTCGCGCACTGTTAATTGATCAAATAAGCCGGTGGGCTCAATGTCAAAATCAATCCAGAAATCATATGTGCTCTTATTTATTAATGCGTCGCGCGCGACGCCAAAGAGCGACTCAAACGCAGGATTTATTTCAATAAAAATGATGTCAGCAACACACCCCCGTTTATCGTAAACGTTTTTGCAGCACGCATATGCATAGGGCAGCGAATCAATATACTTCTGCGCATATTGTTGCGTCATAGCTGACCATCCTTTCTGTTATGGATACCGGTGAAAAATGAAGCCGCTGTTCCAATGCGTTGAATAGTGCGCGTTATCGGCGCGGAACAATTCTTTAAATCCGGCGCACGATGGGCTTGACACTTTTTCGACACATAGGGTAAAAATTCCTTATTTTTCACTAAATTATAGCTTAAATTTGGTCTTTTGCATACCGGGTTATATGAGAAAATTTGCCGGAGAATAAAAGGCAAAAAGGGATTCTCACCCGCGTGAGAATCCCTTTTCTTGAACGGGTGAACACTGCATCAGAATGCCGCGTCGCCCCGTGCTGTTTTGAGTTTTAAGCCTTCCACAGACCGTGCAGATTGCAGTATTCATAAGCCTCTACAACCGCGTCGTCTTCACAAAGCTCAAAACAGGCCTCGGGCTTTTCGCCGGGGTTCAGATATTTGAGCTGGGTACCCTGCTTGGTCACAATGCTGATCCACTCTATGTAGTGCGCTTCGATCATCGGATGCTCGACAGAACCGACGCTGACGGTGACCTTAGCGCCCTCAATCTGCACCACGGGGACGTGCTTCTCCTTCGACGCGTCAACAACGCCGGGGATAATCTCTTTCATCTTTTCACCGCAACAAACAACCGGCACGCCCGAATCTTTTACATGGGTGATGATGTTGCCGCAATGCTCACATTTAAAAAACTTCATTTCAATCAATCTCCCTCGTTAAATATTATATCTGACAAGCCTGAGGCGTGTACCCCGGGCATGTACCTAGATATTTCTGTCACAGCAGGTCTTCAAACATTATACGATAAGCCGAGTTCGTGATAGCTCAACAAGCGCACCTAGCCATTGTTTTAAGCCCTGTTAGCTTGCGATTGACTCCTGTATTGTACGAGTACCGCTTGTCATTATGTTAGCATGGTCTTTCTGCAAAATGCAATAGGTTTATGTAAATAAACTGAGATTTTAATGAATTTGCCAGCCTTTTTC
>DALYYK010000134.1:0-6937 GCA_031983305.1 Candidatus Fimivivens sp.
CGATTTTGCCGCCTTCAGGATGAAACAGTGCGACGCCAAGGCCCGAAAGCGCCGCTGCAAGGCAGATGGACCAGTAGGATTGACAAAACCCGATCATGGCAATTCCTGTTCCCGCAAGCGCGACACCTACGCTCATAATCCACGGGTATGAAAATTTATCGCCCAAATAGCCAAACAGCGGCTGCACGACAGAAGATACGAGGCTTGCCGATAAAATCAAGGTGGCGGCCGAGGCGTACCCCAAATTTCTGCTGGCGATTAAAAAGGGCAGAATGGCGGGCAGCGCGCCCTGGTTAATGTCGGTACAAAGGTGCCCAAGCATGAGCAGGTATCCATAACTTTTGTTCACGTCTGCGTCTCCCTGTCAATCGTTGCGACCGGCTTTTATCGTGGGGCGGCTCAGATACCCCGCCGGAAGCATTTAAATAGCGTGCTCTCCGTGAGAAGAAAAATATTTTGTCAGCCTTAGAACTAGATTAGTTATAACACCATCGCCTCAGATTGTAAATATCTATGGCTTGTACTAATGACAGATATTTCTATTCAAACCAAATGGGTTTTCTCGATAATCACGTTTCTGTAACGCCGGTTTAGCCTCGGGTGACCGCGCTGTAAATGTTGTATAAATAATTCTCCCCTTAGCAAGACAGCTTGGCGTTGCCCTGTCTATTCTAAGGGGAGATGATGCTATGTCAGCTTGTAAGGGATATTATTTTTTTGACAGCAGTGTCAAGGCGTTGAGCACCGCCAGAATCGTCACGCCGACATCGGCGAACACCGCCATCCACATGGTGGCAAAGCCCAATGCGCCGAGCAGCAGCACCGAAATTTTGACGATCAGCGCGAACGCGATGTTTTGATTGGCCTTGGCCACCGTTCTGCGCGCGATTTTGATGGCGCGCGCAATGGCGGTGAGCTGTTCGCTGACCAGTACAATGTCCGCCGCTTCAATGGCCGTGTCGGTGCCGAGCCCCATCGCAATGCCGACATCCGCGCCGGCCAGGACCGGCGCGTCGTTAATGCCGTCGCCGACAAACAGCGTCGTGCGATGGGTGCCGCGCAAAGCGGCGAGCCGCTCAGACTTTTGCTCGGGCAGCAGCTGGGCAAACACGTTGGAGATGCCCAGCGGCGCGGCGATCTTTTCAGAAGCGGCCTGTGCGTCGCCGGTCAACATCGCAAAATCAGAGATGCCCATCTCCCGCAGCATCGCGAGCGCCTGCGCGGCCTCGGGGCGGGGCAGATCGGTCAGCGTAAAGGCGCAGGCCAGCTTGTTATCCACGGCCAGATAGATGTTGGCGGGCTCGAGCGGGGCATAATCAACGCCGTTTTGCGCCATCAGGCGAAACGAGCCGCACAAAATACGCTTGCCCGCGCAGGTCAGTGAAACGCCCATGCCGCTGTGCTCAGTGAAGTCCGAGATGGCCAAACTAGGCTGTACCCCGGCGTAGGCCACCACGGCCCGTGCGGCAGGATGGTTGGAGCGCTGTTCAGCCGCCGCGGCAAAGGCGAGCAGCGTCTCGCGGTCAAAGCCCGGCAGCTGCTTCATGCTGTCGACGGTTGGAACGCCCTGTGTTAACGTGCCGGTCTTGTCAAACGCAATGCAGTCGGTTTTGGCCAGCGTTTCAAGATAGCGCGAGCCCTTGACGAGAATGCCGGAGCGGGAAGCGGTGCCGATGCCCGCAAAGAAGGTCAGCGGAACCGAAATAACCAGCGCACAGGGGCAGGAGGCGACCAGGAACACCAGCGCGCGAGAAAGCCACATGCTAAACGCACCCAGGCCCAGCAGCGGCGGAACAACCGCCAGCAGCCCGGCCAGCGCGACGACAATCGGGGTGTAGATTCTCGCAAAGCGCGAGATCAGCTTTTCGGCGTTCCCTTTTTTGTCAGCGGCTTCGCGAACCATGCGGATGATGCGTGACGCTGCCGAGTCATCAAACGAGGCGGTGGTGCGACAGGTCAATAGTCCGTCAACGTTAATGGCGCCCGAGGGCAGCTGCGTGCCGGCGCTGCCCTGAATCGGAATCGGCTCGCCGGTGATGGCCGAGAGATCGACATAGCCCGCGCCCGAGACAATTTCGCAGTCGATCGGAATGCGGTCCCCAGCCCGAAGCTGAATAAGGCCGCCGACCGGTACCAGCTCGGCGGCGACCTGACGGGTTTGACCGTCGGGTGTCAGCAGCAGCGCCGTGTCGGGCCGGATGTTGGTCAGCGCCTCAATGTCGCGCTGGCTCTTGGCGATGGCGCGCGCCTCTAAGTAGTTCCCCAGACGAAATAGCGCCGTCACGGCAAAGGCCTCGAACAGGCTTTCCATCGGATCGGGCGAGGTGGCCGCCAAGCCAAACGACGCGATAACCGCAATGGTCATCAGGCTCAATTCGTCGAGCGCAAAGGACCGAAACATTGCGCCGATGCCCGATACAAAAAGCGGATAGCCGATCAGCAGTGTGCCGATGCCTAAAATCCACGGGGCCAGCGTGCCCCAGGCCGGCAGCAGCGAGGCGGCGACAAATACAGCGCCCGCGATGGTCAGCGGACCCGAAAAAGGGGCGGCGAGCGCTTCGTCGTGGCTGTGGCCGCAGCCGCAGTCATCCCCGCAGCAGTCGGATGCCGGGCAGCTGCCGTGCGCGTGCCTGTGACCATGGTCGAGGCTGTAATTATGTGCGTGTTCGTCGCAGATATCCGGCGCGGTGTCGCCCGCAGGCGCGGGCCGTTGGGCAGGTTCTTCGGGGTCGTCCCCCGGCGGGTGCTCCTGCCCGCCGCCGCAATTGCAATCGCTCTCAGAGGTGGCGTGGGGCTGCGCGGCAGCCTGTGTGTGGCAGGCGCAATGGTGGTTGTGGCAGTGTCCTTCGTGATGCTGGTGGTTCATAACATCAAATCTCCCTTACATGTTCTAAGCCCATTTTTAAAATTAAAGAGACATGCGAATCGTCCAGGGAATAAAAACTGCTGCGCCCCGCGCGGCGGCATTTTACCACCCGGGCGTTTTTGAGAATGCGCAGCTGGTGCGAAATGGCGGGCTGGCTCATCTCGAGTGCGGCGCATATCTCATTGACGCTCAGTTCGTTGTCCTGCAACGCACAGATGATGCGGATGCGGGTCGAATCGGCAAAAATCGAAAAAATCTGGGTCAGCAGATCGAGCTCCCGCTCGGTTGGAATAGCGGCGGTCATATCGTGAGAAGCTTTACAGGACATTGTTCCACCTCGCTAGTAATTTATCTATATATTAGCATATAAACATATAAACAGTCAAGCATATGTTACTTTTCCCTTGGGAAGATTTTAACGCCGCGGGCAAACTGATGTCGAATAATATTGGGGGTGCAAATCCATGAACAACGAACAGATGGCGCGGCGAAAGATTATTTTGACCGGCGCACTGATCACCGGCGCGGGCATCGGCATTTTTAGCAACTGTATGGGTGTGTTTGTCACGCCGGTTTGTGGCGCGCTCGGCTTTTCGCGCGGCGGCTTTACGCTGACCGGTACCATTTCGATTCTTTCATCGATGACGGTGCTGCTGTTATTTGGGCGGTGGCTGCAAACAGTGCCGATCAGGCGCATTCTGCTGATCTGCGCCGCCATATGCGGGTTGGTGCCGCTGGCTTATTCCTTTTGCCATACGTTGTGGCAATTTTATTTGTGCGCCTTTGTCAATGGTTTGGGCATCAACGGACTGACGATGCTGACCGTCGGCGTTTTGATAGAACGTAACCTGCACAACGGCAGGGGCGTCGCGATGGGGGCGTCGTTCGCGGGCGTGGGCCTTTTCTCATCGGTCATGATTCCAGTGTTGCAGCTAACCATCGCGCATTACGGCTGGCGTTGGGGCTACCGTCTGCAAAGCGCTGCCGGTCTTGCGGTGCTGTTGCCGACCATTCTTTTTCTGGTGCGAGACAGCGGCGGCGGGGCCGGGCGTCAGAAAGTGGCGATGGATGGAACCGACTGCGCCGACGCGATCAGGACCCTCTGCTTCTGGCTGCTGTTTGGGGGGCTGTTCTGCGCCAATTTCGTCAATCTGGCGCTGTATAACCACGCCATCCCTTATTTGACCGACATCGGTTTTAGCGCGATGGCGGCGGCCATGGTGTCGTCAGCGGCCACGCTGCTGATGTCGCTGACAAAGCCTGCCTATGGTTCGGCGCTCGATAAATTTGGCCTTAAATCCGGCGCGCTGCTGCTGGGGGCGGTTCTGCTGGGCGGCTCGGCCACGGCGCTGGCGGTGGCTAAATTTCATCAAGCCGGCTTTTTGCACGCGGCGCTGCTGGCGGGCTGCGCCTGCGCCAACGCGATTCCCGGCAATGTTTTTTCGGCGGGTCTGTTTGGACGCAGAGATTATGCCAAGATTTCCGCACGGCTGACGTTGGCGGCGTCGGCGGGATCGGCGGTGGGCGTGCCGCTGGCGGGATGGTGGTTTGACCGCACCGGCAGCTACCACTATATGTGGCTGCTCTGTGCGCTTTTGAGCCTGATGGCTGGCGGACTGCTGTTTGGTGCGGCAGGCAAAATGCGCGGAAAAACCGACAGCCTTCGACACTAAAAGTAGAAAAACCGTGTTGCAAATAGTGAATTGTCCCAAATGCAAAGGCAAAAGGCACAAAAATATTAACGAAGCTTTTAGCGGTAAAAAATGCTTATTTGATTGACACACACTCTATATAGTGGTAGAATCAAATAGCTAAATACAATATATAGTGGAGGATCTCCAATGATTACGTCTATCATCAAGCGGGACGGCCGCATGGTTCCATTTGAGCTCGATAAAATTACGCAGGCGATCTACAAGGCTGCGCAGGCGCTTGGCGGCAGCGACCACGATACTGCCGAGATGCTTGCCAATCAGGTGGTGACCTATCTCGAGTCAAAGGGTACCCAGACGCCGACCGTCGAAGAGATTCAGGATGCCGTCGAGCATGTGCTCATCGAGGATGGACATGCGCGCACCGCCAAGGAGTTCATTCTCTATCGTTCGGCGCGTACCCGCGTGCGCGAGATGAACACCCGCCTGATGAAGATTTATGAGGGGCTGACCTTCCGCGAGGCCAAGGAGAACGACATCAAGCGCGAGAACGCCAACATAGACGGCGACACCGCGATGGGTACCATGCTCAAATACGGTTCCGAGGGCGCCAAGCAGTTTTACGAGATGTTCATTTTAAAGCCCGAGCACTCGAAGGCGCATATGGCGGGCGATATTCATATACATGACCTTGATTTTCTCGCGCTGACTACAACCTGCTGTCAGATCGACTTAACCAAGCTGTTTGACAGTGGCTTCTCGACCGGACATGGCTTTTTGCGCGAGCCCAACTCGATTCAAAGCTACTCCGCGCTGGCCTGCATCGCGATTCAGTCGAATCAGAACGATCAGCACGGCGGTCAGGGTGTTCCCAATTTTGATTTTGATATGGCAAAGGGCGTTGCAAAGAGCTATCGGACGCTCTACCGCAACAATTTGATCAAGGCGCTTGAGATGGCCGAGGTTGCCGACGCCGATAAGCTGGTGCGTGATACGATTGCCAAGGTGGAGGAAGAAACCGGCCTGTGGCCTGCGATAGAGGCGGGCAACGGCTACGCCGAGGCCGAGAGAAAGCATCTGGAGCAAAAGCTGGGCAAGGAGGTTTATGAGAAGGCTTATAAATTTGCCCGCAAATTCTCAGATCAGGAAATTGAGCGCAGTACCTATCAGGCGATGGAAGCGCTCGTACATAACTTAAACACGATGCACTCCCGCGCGGGCGCGCAGATTCCGTTCTCGTCGCTCAACTACGGCACCGACACCTCACCCGAGGGACGCATTGTCACCCGCAATCTGCTGCTGGCCACCGAGGCGGGCTTAGGCAACGGCGAGACGGCCATTTTCCCGATTCATATCTTCAAGGTCAAAGAAGGGGTCAACTTTAACCCCGGCGACCCGAACTACGACCTGTTTAAGCTTGCTTGCAAGGTCTCGGCCGAGCGGCTCTTCCCGAATTTCTCGTTCATCGACGCACCCTTCAACCTTAAATATTATAAGCCGGGCCGCCCCGAGACCGAGGTCGCCTACATGGGCTGCCGTACCCGCGTCATCGGCAATGTCTACGACCCTACGCGCGAGATTGTCACCGGCAGGGGCAACCTGAGCTTTACATCGATCAATCTGCCGAGGCTAGCGATTAAGGCCAACCACAACCTCGACTTTTTCTTTGAGCAGCTCGAGCGGGAGCTGGATCTGGTCATCGGCCAGCTCACCGACCGTTTCCGCATTCAGGCGGACAAAAAGGTCAAGAACTACCCATTCTTGATGGGACAGGGCATCTGGATGGACTCCGATAAGCTCGGCGCCGAAGACACGGTGGGCGAGGTGCTCAAGCATGGCACCCTCACGGTCGGCTTTATCGGTCTGGCCGAGTGCCTGACGGCACTGACCGGCAAGCATCACGGCGAGTCGCAGGCGTCGCAGAATCTGGGCCTTGAGATCATCGGCTGCATGAGAAAGCGCGTCGATGAGGAAAGCCAGAAGACCGGCATGAACTATACGCTGATTGCCACCCCCGCCGAGGGCCTGTCAGGCCGGTTTGTGCGGATTGATAAGAAGCAGTACGGCGTCATGCCAGGCGTCACTGATAAAGAATACTACACCAACTCGTTCCATATTCCGGTCCATTTCGCGATATCGGCCTATGACAAGATCCGGCTTGAAGCGCCCTATCACGCGCTGACCAATGCGGGACATATTTCGTACATTGAGCTCGACGGCGACCCGGTGAAAAACCTCGATGCGTTTGAGTCGGTCGTGCGTTATATGAAGGAATGTGGCGTCGGCTACGGCTCGATTAACCATCCGGTTGACCGCGACCCGGTTTGCGGCTACACCGGCATCATTGACGAGACCTGCCCCCGCTGCGGACGGCATGAGGGCGAGGCGATCCCTGTGGAAAAGCTTAAGAAGCTCGGCG
>DALYYK010000135.1:0-6936 GCA_031983305.1 Candidatus Fimivivens sp.
CCTCTATGTGGTATTTTACGCTTGCTCAGGGGCGCTGCTGGGCGCTATGATGTACGCGTCATAAGATCTGGTCCAGTTTTTTAAGTACATTCCCTACATAAAAAAGCGCGATCACGGAAGTACTCTCCGTAGTCGCGCTTTTTATATAAACAAATAGTATATAAAGTGCGCTATATAACAAGGCCGCCGTTTATTCCGAGCACCTGTCCCGTAATAAATGCGGAATCGGGTGAGGCCAGCGCATAGATGGCCTGTGCGACTTGTCCGGCGGTACCGATACACCCGAGCGGCGTTTCTTCCCGCAGGCAGGCGATATCATCTGACGACAGCGCCGCGTTCATGTCGGTGTCGATGACACCGGGCGCTACGCAGTTGACGCGGATGCCTGAGGGGCCGACCTCCTTGGCCAGGGCCTTGGTAAAGCCGATAACCCCGGCCTTAGCAGCCGAATAGGCCACCTCGCAAGAAGCGCCCGATTGGCCCCACATCGAAGAAACGGTCACAATAGCACCCGACTTTCGCGAGATCATGGCGGGCAGCAGCGCCCGGCAGCACAAAAACATGGCGCGCAGATTGATTGAGAACAACTGATCCCATTCCTCACAGGTGGTGTCGGGCAGCAGCTTTTGCAGCGAGATGCCCGCGTTGAGCACCAGCGCGTCGACATGTCCAAAGGCGGACAGCACCTGCCGCGCCATTGCCTCGATCTGCTGCGCGTCGGCTAAATCGGCCCTGACGCCCACGACGCCGGGCAACTCGGCTGTAAGCGCGTATGCGGCCTGCTCGGCGTTATGGTAGCAGAATGCGACGTCATAGCCATGGCGATAAAAGGTTCTGACCGTCTGCGCGCCGATGCCGCGCGAGCCTCCGGTGATTAAAACAGTCGGCTTCATGATCCGCTCTTGGCCCTTTCGCGTAAAAATTTAAGCGCGCTCATCGCGGCCTGCGCTCCTTCAGAAACAGCGGTGGCTACCTGCATCAGCCCGCCGATGCAGTCGCCTGCGGCGAGCAGGCCCGGCACGGCAGTCTGCATTTCACCGTCGGTGACGATGCGCCCCTCTTTAAGCTCGGCGCCGATCTTGCGGGCAAAATCGCCTGCGGTCGCGCTGCCCAGCGCGATAAAAACGCCGGAAAGCGGCTGCGTCTCGCCATTCTTAAGGCGAATGCCCTCCACGGCCGACTCGCCGAAAATCTCAACAACCGGCTCGGTGACGGCGACAACATTTTCGGGTAGCTCGTCCGGCACAACGCCCCCGTTGGTCAGCAGAAAAACCTTTTCAGCCACAGGCAGCAGACTGTTGACCTCGTGCAGCGCGTAGCTGCCACTCCCCAGAACGCCCACCGCCTTGCCGCGGTAAAAAAACGCGTCGCAGACGGCGCAGTAGCTGACACCGCGCCCCTCGTGTTCGGCCAGTCCCGCGATCGGCAGTGTCTTGCGGGCGGAGCCGGTCGCCAAAATGACCGAAGCGGCCTGATAGCGGCCCTCTTTGCAGATTATCGTAAACGCACCGTCCCACGAGAGATCGAGCACCTCGTCGTTGATAATCTCAGCGCCGAGCGACCTCGCCTGTTCAATGCCGATAGCGGCCAGCTCAGAGCCGGTGATCGGCTCGGGGAGACCAAAATAGTTCTCAATCTTTTCAGCTTTTTGAAGCGCGCCTACATCCTTGCCGATCAGGATGACGGTTTTGTTCGCGCGGCGCAGATAGAGCGCGGCGGAAATGCCCGCCGGTCCATAGCCGATAATCGCGGTATCCAGCATTGCTTGCACCTCTTTCAACTTCTTTATAACCCTTATCAAATGGCCGGGCAAGGGTTATCGGCCCTATCCGGTGGCTGCGCGTCAAGCGGCAGACCGGGGCTCTTATTATTATTTTATTATAAACGAAATAGCTACAGATTGCCAAGATCAATTGATTTTTATTTTAAAAAAAGGTAAAATAATGGTAGAGAAAAGGGGGGCAAGCTATGGCGCAAGAAAAAACCTTAAGCAGCCAAAGAATCTATGACGGACGCATCTTAAGCCTGCGTGTCGACCGCGTGTTGCTCGAAAACGGGCAGGAAACGGTGCGCGAGGTCATCGACCATCAGGGCGCGGCGGGGGTCGTGGCGTTTGATGAAGAAGGCAAGCTCTTAATGGTACGGCAATATCGCTACCCCATCGGGCAGGAGATGCTTGAGCTGCCCGCCGGTAAGATCGATCCGGGCGAAACGCCGCTGCAATGCGCGGCGCGCGAGCTTCAGGAGGAGACGGGCTATAAGGCCGAAACATTGACCGAGCTTGGGCGCGTGTATCCCGCCGCGGCTTATGATGTTGAGCTTGTCCATCTGTATTATGCACAGGGGCTGACCCCCGTACAGCAAAACCTCGACGCGGATGAAATTCTCTCGGTCGAGCGCATCGATTTTGACGAGGCGGTGCGCATGGTTTTAAACGATGAAATTTTGGATAGCAAAACCCAGATTGGTATTTTGAAGATTTTAAATGCGCCGCCTGTCGGCGATGCACGAATTAAAAAGCCTACGACTTTTTAATAACAAAAAATATGCGTTAGGAGAGGTGTTTCATATGGCATTGGTCAACACAACGGAAATGTTTAAAAAAGCCTATGCGGGCGGCTATGCAATCGGCGCGTTTAACGTCAACAATATGGAGATTGTTCAGGGCATTACCGAGGCGGCGATGCAGCAGAAAGCGCCGCTGATTCTTCAGGTCTCGGCAGGGGCGCGCAAATACGCGAAGCACGCCTATCTGATGAAGCTGGTCGAGGCGGCTGTGGCCGATACCGGGCTGGACATCGCGCTGCACCTAGACCATGGCGACGGCTTTGAGATCTGCAAGGACTGCATCGACGGCGGCTTTACATCGGTCATGATCGACGGCTCTCACCACAGCTTTGAGGACAACATTAAGGTAACCCGTCAGGTCGTCGAGTATGCGCACGCCAGAGGCATTACCGTTGAGGGAGAACTGGGCCGCCTGGCCGGCGTTGAGGATGACGTCAACGTCTCGGCGGAGGATTCTTCCTACACCGACCCCGCGCAGGTCGAGGAGTTTGTGACCAAAACCGGCGTCGACTCGCTGGCCATCGCGATCGGCACGAGCCACGGCGCTTATAAGTTTAAGCCCGGCCAGAAGCCGCAGCTGCGTTTTGACATCCTCGAGGAGGTCGCGCGGCGTTTGCCCGGCTTCCCGATCGTGCTGCATGGCGCGTCTTCGGTCATGCAGGAATATGTTGAGATTGTCAACCGTTTCGGTGGCCAGATGCCCGGTGCGATCGGCATTCCCGAAGAGATGCTCCGCGAGGCGGCCAAGATGGCGGTCTGCAAGATCAATATCGACTCGGATATTCGCCTGGCCATGACGGCGGCGATCAGAAAGCACATGACCGAGCATCCTGATCACTTTGACCCGCGCCAGTACCTCACGCCTGCGAGAGACGCCGTGCGCGAGGTTGTCGCGCATAAAATGCAGGCCGTACTTGGCTGTGCCGGAAAGGCCTAATTTTACAAGAAGAGCCTGAAATTTTTAGGGCGCTGCGGTAACCGCAGCGCCCTAAAGTTTTAAATAACAATAAAATTCGTCGCGAACCTGCTATAAACTGTCGTCATCACGGCGGTGCGCGGTCAAACGGCGTCAGCGTTGAGCAGGATTGGCGGCAGACTGCCGCTTTCTGCGGAGACATCAAGCTCGCCGCTGCGCACCATGGCGACAAAGGTGGCGACCATCTGCGGATCAAAATGGGTTCCGGCGCAGCGTTCTATTTCCTCAAGCGCGACGTCGGTCGGCAGCGCATCCTTATACGGCCGCTTGGACGAGATAGCGTCAAAGCTGTCGGCAATGGCGAGGCAACGGGCCGAAATCGGAATCTGGTCGCCCTTTAGCCCGCGCGGATAGCCCTGCCCATCCCAGCGCTCATGATGTCCCATGATGGCCGGTATCACATAATTTAACGATGGCAGATGCTTGACGATCGCAATCGACATATCCACATGCTGCTGCATAATCGCATATTCCTGCGCTGACAGCGGATCAGGCTTGGCTAGGATATGCTCAGGAATGCCGATCTTGCCGATATCATGCAATAGACCCGCCTCAGAGATGATGGATACATGCACCGGGTCCATACCCAGCTTGGCGGCCAACGCCGAAGCGTAGCGTGCAACATCCTGAGAATGCCGGTAGGTGAAATGATCCTTGGTGTCGATAGCGGCGGTCAAGGCGTAAAGCGTCGCGGTATAGGCCGGGCCGGCTTGATCCCCATACATGCTCAACGACGCGATCAGCGCGTCGGGAGAGGTTTCGTCCGAGCTTGCTCCCCCCTTTTTGCCTTTGGCACAAAGCTTGGGGGTGTAAATAACCGTCTTGTTCTTGCCGGAATTCTTAGCCGTGTACAGCGCCAAGTCGGCGCGCAGCATCAGCTCCTCCTGATTGGGCGCGGCGGCCGGATAAGTGCACAGGCCGACGCTGACCGAGAGAAAACGCCGGTCGTACTGCGAGGTACCAAAAAACATGCGCTGTACCTTGGTGCGTATCTTTTCGGCAATTTCAAAGGCGTTTGGTGCATTGCAGTCGGGCAGCACTATAGCAAATTCCTCGCCGCCATAACGCGCGCAGATGCCGCGCTGACCGACGATCGTTTTTATCAGCGCCGCAATTTGGCGCAGCGCTTTGTCACCCTCAAGATGACCGTAAAGGTCGTTGTATACACGGAAGAAGTCGACGTCGATAATCATGACCGACACCGGTTCGCCGCTTTTGCGCGTTACAACGGTGGGCAGATATTGATAGAGATAGCGCGTATTGTATAGTCCCGTCAGATCATCGGCTGTGGTTTGGGGTCCAAGGCCGTGGTAACGGTGGAGATTGTCGATGGCCACTGCGGTTGAATCGCCAAAATCCTTGAGCAGGCTTAGATCCTCCACCGTGTAGGCGGTGCCGTCCTGCTTTGAAGCGAGCAGCAGCATGCCGGTTAGCACCCCTCGGCATTTTATCGGCACGACCACCTGAATATCAAGGCGGCTAAGGGCCTGCCGCTCTTTCTCCCAAAGTGTTTTAAAGGGCGCGGCACAACGAAAGGTGCTGATGTCAAGGCAGCCACCGTTTTGGCTGACCGAGAGAACAAGCGGGCTGTGCGTGCTGATCTCGACGTCCCGGATGGTCAGCGCGACGGTAGAAGAGAAGGGACGGTAGATGCCCGCTTCATCATCGGGGAACAGCAGACAGGTATGCTTGGCATCCATCGCCTTTTCAACAGCCTTGAGCAGCTGCATCGAAAGATCTGAGAGACTCCGCCCCTGCGCATGGTTAAAGGTAAAGCTATGCAGGGCGCTGCGGCGCTGAAAAGCGGTCTTATAAAACAACCGGTGCACCAGCGCGCGGATAAAGATAAACGTGGGCTGAAACAAGGCCGACGCCAGCAGCGCAGCAAGCGTCACAAAAAGATAAGGGGGCGCGCCATAGGCCGTCAGCACCCTTTTAAGCAACCAGATCAGCCCCGTAAAGAGGGCGCCGGCCAATAATAAAAACGCTGAAAAGGTCAGACCGCGCGCGGTCATAAAGCGCATTTCAGACGTTCGGTTTTTAAAGATGGCGAAAAATAAAATTAGCGCGCTCGCGGTTCCGCAGAGAATGTCGATGGGGTATTGCCCCAGAGTCGGCAGGATATTACAAAAAGCGCCCGTGTAGCCGATGCCGATGGCGACCAGCAGCCATCGGATGGGGGCGGACTGCACCCCTTGCTGCATGCGGTAATAAGAGGCTTTATAAAAGATGCAAAATGCCAGTGCGGCTGAAATTAAAAACACCCAGCCCGCCATAGGGCCAAGGGTATAATGCAGGGTATAAAACGCCTGACCACCGGCGTCGAGCTGTCGGACGATCTGCGTCTGGGTGATCACCAGCCCCATGCAGTTGGTAATCAGCATGAAGGCGGTGGCGGCATTCCAAAACATGTTGGTTATACGTGAGACCGAGCCTGCATAAAAATCCATCAAATAATAAGCGCAAAGAGACGATAGCAGCGTACCTGAGAGGATGGCGCGCATCCAAAACAAAACGCCGGGCCAGCATTGTAGTCGCATCAGAAGCGCCGCGCCCGACCAGACCGCCAGAGAAGCCAGCAAAAAGGCATAATATTGCATGGCCTTGTCCCGCTTTGAGACTAAAAAGATCACCAGCAGCAGTACATGACTGACGGTGGCGATGATGGGTATAGCCCAGAAAAACATCTGTAAAAAGGGCATGGAAGTATCGCCTCGCTTTCGTATAAAAGCATAACCCTTAAAATGTCTGGGATCGATGATAAAAGCAGCTCCCAAACCGCAAAAACACTGTCGATACGCACCGGCAAAAATAAGCGCGCCAAAACAAGTGCCCGGCGCTGCTCCGGCTAAAGGGTCAGTTGTAAAATAAGGAAGATTGGCGCCACAATATCTAGCAGCAATACACCTTAATATTATACAATGCAGCGCCTCAAAAGTCACTGCTTTTTTCTAAAAATCTGAGGAACATACCCCGGGGTAATGCCGCCTTGGCCGGGTGTCGGCTGCGCCATGCTATAAGACCACCACACTCCTTTTTGCGCGCCCGTCGTCAGCTTAAAAACGCCCGCCAATCAAGGGGAGGTATTTATCAGGGCCTTTGTCAATAACGCTGATATTTAAAGCATCTATTGAATTATCCAGTTTGTTTCGTTATAATAGCACAATAATCATTCGGAAAAATTTTTGTGCAATAGTGAGAAGCAGGAGGGATTTTAAGCGATGGATCGCAGGTATGGCAAAACCTCAATTGCAGCCCGGGACTTATTTTTAACCGGCAAATCCAAAAGTGGATGTTGTCGTGACATGAGCAAGGGACGTTGTGTTGTGGGGTTGCGTTGTCGATCTTGACGCTTAAAACAGCTTGCCGAAAGCGGCAAAATCAATCAGGAA
>DALYYK010000136.1:0-6918 GCA_031983305.1 Candidatus Fimivivens sp.
GACCTGCGCACAAAAAATGCAGGAGCGCCCCACCGAGTTCGAGCTGGTGAGCGCAATCACCTTCGCTTATTTTGCCGAGCGCAAGTGTGATATCGTCGTGCTGGAGGTCGGCCTTGGCGGTAGGCTGGACGCGACCAATATCATCAAAGCGCCGCTGGTGGCGGTCATAACCGCTATTGGACTTGAGCATACAGCACTGCTCGGCGACACCGTCGAGGAGATCGCCGCCGAAAAGGCGGGCATCATCAAGCCGGGCGCCACGGCGGTCGTAAGCGACCAGTCTGAGAATATCATCAGCGTCATTGCCGATATCTGTCACGCGCGGCAGGTCCCTTTGCGGGTGGCCCAAACAAGCGCGATTCAGCGGCTCTCGCAAGGGCCGGAGGGACAGCGGCTGCTTTATAACGGTGTTCAGGAGTATCATCTGCCGATGCTCGGGGCGCACCAGCTTCAAAATGTCGGTACGGTGCTCTCGGTTGTTGAGGTACTGCGGCAAAAGGGCTTGACCCTGTCGCAGCAGGCGGTGGATGAGGGGCTAAGGAACACCCGATGGCCGGGCCGGTTTGAGCTGCTACAGCGCGCGCCGTATTTTTTTGTGGACGGCGGGCATAACCCGCAGTGCGCCAAGGCCGTTGAGGTGACGCTGGACGAGCTGTTTCCCGGCCAGAAAATCTGCTTTTTGCTCGGTGTGCTGGCTGATAAAAATTATCAAGGTATCATCGAGCCGGTGCTGCCGATGGCCAAACATATTGTCACGATTACGCCGCCCAGCCCGCGCGCCATGGCGGCTGAGGCGCTTTCAACTTTGCTAAAACGCGACTACGGCATGGATGCCAAGCCCTGCGCGACGATTGCGCAGGGTGTCGCCACGATACTGGCGCAGGCCGAATCGACAGATATCATCTGTGCCTACGGTTCGCTGTATTCGGTCGGCGAGATTAGAGCTTGTTTTGACCTGTATGATTAACCATCAGTTCGAACTGGTGGTGTGCACCAGCCCTGAAAGGGCATAATACCCGGCTGGCCTCTTAATAGCCACTGAATAGGTACTGAAAATTCCACCAGTCGCATCACACGCACAGCAACCGCTGCTAAAGCAGTCAAGCCCCTGAAGTTTTACTATAAAGTCAAATTTATTGTTCTTCGTTTCGCTCAATGCTTGAAGCTAAAGCGAACGGAATATCTCCATCTGCTGAGCTCGTGGTTTCCATCATAACAAAAAAGCCTGCGGCAAGTGCCGCAGGCTTTTTAAAACATATGAATCAGTCGCTGACATAGGGCAGGAAAGCCAGATGTCTTGCACGCTTGATCGAGATGGTCAGCTGACGCTGATGACGGGCGCAAGTGCCGGTTACACGGCGGGGGACAATCTTTCCGCGATCAGAGAGATATCTTCTCAGGCGGGGAACGTCCTTGTAATCAATCTCATGAATTTTATCGACGCAGAAGGCACAGACTTTCTTTCTGCCTTTTCTGCCGCGCGGCCTAGAGTCGCGATCGTTTCTATCAAAAGCCATTATCCATTCAACTCCTTTACTACTTGTTTTGCAGCATGTTCAATTAAAACGGGAGATCATCGTCGTTGTCGACCACCTGGAAATCTCCAGCCGAGCCGCTGGCGTAAGAAACGCCCTGATTCTGATCCGCGGCGGGCATAGCACCGGGCGCGCCGCCAGAGGCGTTCTTTGATTCCACAAAGAATACGCGGTCGGCGACGACCTCGACAGCATAGCGCTTGTTGCCATCCTTATCGGTATAGTCGCGGGTCTGAATCGCCCCGTCGATGCCGATGGCCTTTCCCTTAGAAAAGTAACGACTGACAAATTCGGCCTGCTGACGCCAGCAAACAATGCTGATGAAATCCGCTTTTTTTTCGGCACCCTTAGTGGTGAAGGGGCGGTCGACCGCAATGCGGAAGGTCGCCACGTTGACACCGTTTGGGGTGGTGCGCATCTCGGGGTCCGCTACGAGACGACCGATCAAAATTGCCTTGTTATACATGGCGGTTCCTCCTTAGTCCTCGTTCTTGACGACAATCAGGGAACGCAGCACGCCGTCGGTAATTTTGTAGATACGGTCGAGCTCAGCAGGGAAATCGGGCACGCAGTTGAACTCTACAAACAGGTAGTAACCTTCGTTCTCGTCATTGATCGGATATGCAAGTCTGCGCTTGCCCCACTCTTCGACGTTGGTGATGGTTCCGTTTGCGCTGATGAGAGACTTGAACTTCTCTACCAGTGCAGCGATACCTTCTTCGCCGGACTGAACGCTGAAGATTGCAACAGTCTCATAGTTTGCGGTAATTTTTGCCATTTTGTACACCTCCTTTTGGACATAAGGTCTTACGCGGCTGCGCAAGACAAGGATTCTGCTTTTTAGCTAAAGCATAACAGATAAAATATAACAGCATATAGAATGCTTGTCAACAAAAATTTTTAGAATGCACAGATTGACGGCGCTAGAACTTGGCGACAATGTCGGACAGCAACGCTTTAAGGTCGTCTCTCAGGTCGTCCCGCGCAAGGCCTGCGGCCAGCGTGGCCTCGATAATCCCGAGCTTATTGCCCATGTCGTAGCGTGTGCCCGAATAGGCCTTCGCAGCCATTCGGTCGCGGTGTGCCAGCACCTTCATCGCGTCGGTCAGCTGAATTTCGCCGCCGGCGCCCGGTTCGGTCGTCTCAAGCACCGGGAAAATCTCAGGCGTCAGCACGACGCGGCCTAAAATCGCGTAGGATGAAAGCGCCTCGCCGACTTTTGGTTTCTCGTTCATGTCCGAGACGATCATATTCTGCGCCTCGTCATACGAAAATTGAATTGAGCCATATTTGTGCATCTCTGACAAGGGGACTTCCTTTACGCCTAAAACGCAGCGCCCGGTTTGCTCATAAACGGCGCAAAGCTCGGCGGTGGCGGGCGTTTGCCCTAAAATGACGTCGTCGCCGTACAGCACGACAAACGGGTCGCTGCCGACAAAGCTTTTGGCGCACAGCACGGCGTGCCCCAGACCTTTGGTCTCTTTCTGGCGGATGTATTGAATATTGGCAAGGCTTGCCGACTTTAGGCACTCGTCATAAAGCTCGGTTTTGCCGCCCTTGAGCAGCCGCTCCTCAAGCTCGGGCGCGCGGTCAAAGTGGTCTTCAATCGCGCCCTTGCCGCGCCCGGTGATAATCAAAATATCGGTGATACCGGCGGCGACGGCCTCCTCGACAATATATTGGATGGCGGGCTTGTCCACAATCGGCAGCATCTCCTTAGGAATGGCCTTCGACGCGGGCAGCACGCGGGTACCCAGCCCCGCAGCGGGAATAACAGCTTTTGTAATTTTCATATCGGAGCCTCACTTTACTGCAATAATCAAATTTGTCGGCAGATCAAACCGGGCTGATCTGGATAAAATTCATCAAAACACTGTAAGCGGCAAAAAATCCAAAGCCAATCAGAACAACGATCAGGCGGTTGGGTCGACCGTAGTGGTACAGGCCGTTGTAATATTCGGGGGATCCCTCCGGGATATCGAACACCTCTCTACAGCGCTGAATGTCTTTTAAGGCGCTCTGAAGGTAGAGCTTGTTTGCAAAAATCGCGCACCAAACGCGCAAAAAGAAGCTCATAAAGTTGAGGACCATCACAAATGGGGCCGTTTGAGCCGCCATCTGAGAATTATATGCGATGACAACGCCCATCATTTCAATGGTGGCGTCGGTGTGGCCGAAATAGGTTAGCAGTCCGGGGATCATCGACACAATATAAAAACCCAGCAGCGCAAACCCGACCTTATACATTTTACGGTAGAAAAAATAAAAAAAGCCGAAAATCAGGGCGCTCCAGTTCCAACTCATATTGTACTGGGTACGCAAAATAAGCTTAAACTGACGGAGAAAGTAGTAAGAGCTGCTGCCGGTGTAGGCCGACAGCTCCCGCGACGAAATGCCGTTGATATCCCAGTGCTCAAAAACGTCGTTGCCGTTGTAATTAAAGCCCGAGTCCGGCTGTCCGCCGTAGCTCTGCGTGTTGCGATTATATTGACCGTAAGCGCTCGAGGCGTTTTGGGCCGAACCGGTGTTTTCAAGCGGGGAGCCGCACATCTGGCCATAACGGCCGTGCGACGGATTTGCCGCAGTGCAGTTTGGACAGATGGCCGGGCGGGTATGCCGGTCTTCGTTGTCGGCGTCGGGCTTTTGCGCCTGCCAGATAAACTTGTCGCTGTGTTGATCACGCAGCGCACAGTGGCCCTGCGTTTCATAACAGCTTCGGTGCTGCGGCGCACCGCAGTCGGGGCAGACGACAATATCGTCGTTATCGGTGAAAGGTTTTTTGCAGCTTTCGCATAAAAGACCGGTGTATCGACTCAAATTAAGAACCCTCCATTCGGGATAAAGCAGTCGGGGCGGAAAGTATTTGCCCGCGACTACATTTTCACTTTAATGTTAATAATTCCATTATAGCGTAGGGGCGGTGAAATCACAATTGATAATTTGTGAATAAACCTGAAGACGCATTGCTTTTTCCGCCCTTTACAACAACCGTCTTTTTCCGTATAATAACAACGATATTGAATAAAGGATGGATCACATCATGCTTCAGCTCGAAGAAATACGATTGGCACTTTTGGCCCGAAAGCCTGAGCTTTTGGATCTGGCGGAGGCTATAAACTACAAGGGACTGGGCGTTCAGGTGGCCGAGCTGGAAATGAAAGCGGCTGAACCGGGCTTCTGGGACGATCTTGACAATTCCCAGCAGGTGCTCTCCCGCACAAAGCAGATCAAAAACCGCATCGAGGAATATGACGCGCTCACTACCAAATATGACGACGCCATGACGCTGATCGAGCTGGCGCAGGAGGAGGAGGACGCAAGCGTCCTCGGAGAGATAGAGGGGCTGAGAAACAGCTTTTTTGCCAAGCTCGACGAGATGAAGCTCTCGACGCTTTTGACCGGCGACTATGACGACAAGAATGCGATTATGACCTTCCACGCGGGGGCGGGCGGCACCGAGGCGCAGGACTGGGCACAGATGCTTTACCGCATGTATACCCGCTGGGCCGAACGGCACGGCTTTTCTTATAAAATTATCGACTATCTCGACGGCGACGAGGCGGGGCTTAAAAGCGCCAGCATCATCATCGAGGGACTCAACGCTTACGGCTATCTCAAGTCGGAGAGCGGCGTGCACCGTCTGGTGCGCATCTCGCCGTTTGATTCCTCGGGCAGGCGGCACACCTCGTTTGCGTCGCTGGAGGTTATTCCCGAAATCGACGATACAATCGAAATCGAAATTCGCCCGGAGGATCTCAAAATGGATGTTTACCGCGCCAGCGGCGCGGGCGGCCAGCACGTCAACAAGACCTCCTCGGCCGTTCGTATCACCCATATTCCCACTGGAATAGTCGTCGCCTGCCAGAACGAGCGCAGCCAGTTTCAAAACCGCGACATGGCCATGAAGATGCTCAGGTCCAAGCTGGTGGAGATTAAGGAGCGCGAGCATTTCGATCGCATTGAGGATATCAAGGGCGTCCAGAAGGAAATTACCTGGGGCAGCCAGATACGCTCTTATGTGTTCATGCCCTATACGCTGGCGAAGGATCACCGCACGGGGTTTGAGTCGGGCAATATCAACGCCGTCATGGACGGGGATCTTGACGGCTTTATCAACGCCTATCTCAAGGCGGCAAGTCTCGGCACGCTCGAGCAGCAGGCTTAGCGGTGATTATCGGGTTTTAGTACAGGAGGGAGCAGTAAGATGAATCTCATCATCAGGGCCTATGAAAAAAATGATATCGTACAAGCCATTGACGTCTGGAATGAGATTGTCGCGGATGGCATTGCGTTTCCGCAAACCGACTTTTTAACCGAGCCCAGCGGAGATGCCTTCTTCTCAGAGCAATCCTTCACCGCTGTTGCCTATGACACGGACAGTCAGAAAGTTGTCGGGCTGTATATTCTTCATCCGAACAACGTCGGCCGGTGCGGGCATATTTGCAACACCAGCTATGCGGTTAAGAAGGGATTGCGCGGCCATCATATCGGTGAAAAGCTCGTGCGCCACAGTATAGCCAAGGCCAAGGAGCTGGGCTTTAAAATTTTGCAGTTTAATGCGGTCGTCAAGTCGAATGAATATGCGCTGCACCTCTATAAAAAGCTCGGATTTACGCAATTGGGCGTCATCCCGCAGGGCTTTTTAATGAAGGACGGCAGCTACGAGGATATTATTCCGCACTATTATATCCTATAGACTATAAGTTCCAATTTTAATAAACCGACAGCGCCGTCTCAACACGCAAGACGGCGCTGTTTGATATAGAGCGGTATTTAAAATCAACCGACTAGGGCCGCGACCGCCCGCCGTCAGGCGTTCTTATTAATCGCCTTCTGATAAAGCTCAAGCATATATTTTGCGATGCTGTCGCTGCTGCGCTCTCGCACCGATTCCCGCACCGAAGCGCTTAGCGCGTTATGCTGATCAGGGGTCAGGTCGTGCAGCTTTTTCATGATTTGGCCGAATTCCTCGGGCGTTTCAAACAAAAAGCCGTTTACCCCCACCTTGATCTGGTCAATATTGTCGGGGTCGAGCCGTTGCACGACCGGCAGACCCGAGGCCTGCGCTTCAAGCATCGAGATGGAATACATCTCGGACAGCGAGGCGGTCGCATACGCATTGCAGCAGGCGTAATAGGGCGGAATATCTTCATGCGCCACCGCGCCCGTAAAAATGACATGATCCTTGATGCCAAGGTTAGCGGCCAGCGCCTCCAATTCTTCACGCGCGGGGCCGTTGCCGATGATCATCAGGTAAGAATTGCTTTCGGGGTCGATCTGCTCCTTCCAGAGCCGGATCAGGTTATCGACGCCCTTTTCCTTGCCGATGCGCCCGCAGAAGCAGGCGACAAATGCGTCGTCGGGTATCGAAAAGCGCTGTCTG
>DALYYK010000137.1:0-3883 GCA_031983305.1 Candidatus Fimivivens sp.
CGCGACATCAGCGTGTGCCCCGAGTTTGCCTCCACCAGTCCCAATATGGCGTCAATCTGGTTTGATTCAAAGACAAATTCGGGCTCAAAGCCGGACAGCTTGCAGCACCGCCGCGCCATGCTATTGATGCTGTAGCTTTCGTCAAGCAACACGAGGCGCTCTCCTTTAAGGTCGATCCAGTCCACCATATCGCGTTTGGCAAGAGAGTGTCGCTTGCTTACGATAAGATAGTATTCGTCCTCGATGACGGTGTGCTGCTCATATTGCTTTAAATCATAGGCGTCCAGATTGCTGCGCTCTTCGAGTGAAGAGAACAGATGCGCGACAAAGGCGACATCGATGCTGCCCTCCGTCAGCAGATCCATAATGTAACTGGTGCTGCCCTCGAGCACGCTTACCGCAATACCCGGATATTCCTCGAGAAACGAGGCCATCGGGGCAATCAGCGTGGCCTTGACCATACGGGCGCTGCTGCCCAACTTGATATTTTCAGCCAAATAATCGGCCTTGTATGAGCGCATCGCCGTCAGCATCTCGTGATATTCCTGCGTCAGAGCGCGCGCATAGCTTAAGAATTCTTCGCCGGCCGGCGTTAGAGAAACGTTACGGGTGTTGCGTGTCATCAGCTTTACGCCAAGCTCGCTTTCAAGCTTGCCGATGTGCTTTGACAACGACGATTGAGAGATGGCGGCCTCCTCGGCGGCATTGGTAAAATGCTTGTGCTTGGCCAGATTTAAAAAGAAAGACAACTGTTCAAAAGTCACCCGTAAACGCCTCCATATCCAGACCATTCACTGTCGGTCGGCAATAACCTCCGTGCCGCTGTTGCCAAAAATAATTTTACAAAATTGTTCAATACAGCAGACGAGCATGAACCCACAACTTATCATAAAGCTGACTGTGTATAGCCCGCGCGGAATTTTTAACACGACGGAATAAAAAACCTTCTGCGCGGGGAGCGCCAACGCGCCTGCATACATTAACACGGCAAAAATCGCCATCATCAAGAGCTGGCAAGCCGCGTCGGCGATACGCTTATATTTGGGGGGAAACGCATTAAAGAACACGTCGACAATGATATACTGTCTGCTTTTAAACATTGTAGCAGAGCCAGCCAAAATTAGCAATGTGAAGCTGCAAACCGCAAGCTCCTCAATACCCGAGATCGGACGGCGTAAAAAATACCGACAGATAACCTGAACACACAGCGAAAATGGAATGATCAATGAGGCTGCGTAGCAAATAAGATCCAATATTGCTATCAACGCGTTGGTGACGGTCTGATATGCTTTATACATAAGAGCCTCGCTTTCAGTTTATGGGCCGGCGCACAGATTTTATATCGTTCCGGGGCGGGCGGGGACGTGAACCCTGCTGTGGCGGCCGAGCGGGACAGAAAATCTGCCGCATCGTTTGTCGCTGGCGGCGTCAGCCTGCCGGAGCGTATCCGGCAGGCTTTGCCCTAGGAGAAAGATCGGAAGAGTTGATGTCTATTTCAGACTCTGGACATAATCATACAAACCCGCAGGCCACATGCCTTCTGCTTCGCACTGTTTTGAAACGTCGGCCAGCTTTGCCATAAACGCTTCAATATCGGGTGTCTCGTTGATTACAACGCCCGCTTGTTCCATAAGCTTTTTGTTCGCGTCGGCCGATTCTTTGTCATATTTAATGTAACGCTGGGCGGCTTCCTCGGCGCATTCCTGAACAATGGCTTGTTGCTCGGGGCTGAGCTGCTGCCAGCTTTTTTCGTTGATTACCATCACATAGGGGCTGTACATATGGTTGGTGCAGGTGATATTTTTCGCCATCTCATAGAATTTCATGCCGTAGATCGAACCCAATGGCGATTCGAGCGCATCGACGGTGCCCTGACTCAGCGCCATATAGGCCTCGCCCCACGGAATTTCCATAATATTGACGCCAACGCCTTTCCAGGTGCGCAGGCTCATTTCCAAGCCGGGGACACGCATATTCATGCCCTTCATATCTTCGGGGCTGTTGACCGGCTTTTTAGCAACCAGCACGCGCGGTGAGCCGATGCCCTTGTCGGCAATCATACGCAGTCCGGCGGTTTTAATCAGGTCTTCTTTGAATGCCGTATGCTTTTCGCTGTCCAGAAAGGCGTTGAGGTGATCCTCATTTTTAAACAGGAAACCCATACCAAGAATCTGCCACCCTTTTTCGAGCTTGGAATACCACTCGATGGCGCGCCAGGACATATCAACCGTTCCGCCCAGCATCTGTTCGGTCAAATCGTCACCGGTGCCAAGCTGCCCGACCGGATAATAATTGATCTTGATCGAGCCATTGCTCTTCTCTTCAACAAGCGTCTTAAAATCGCCGCCCGAGATTTCGCCCGGCGTACCCACCGCGCTTTCTACCGCCAGCTTAAGTGTCACGGTTTTGACCGCCTGTGGTGCGGCGCTCGAAGCGGGTGTGCCCATCGATGTACCGGTCGTCCCCGACGAGGACCCGCCGCAAGCCGAAAAAGTGCTCAGTATCAACATTAAAACCGTTGCCAGAGACAATATTTTTCGCATAGTAATTCTCCTCTTTTCAATTTACATAACATTGCGCTCTATGCTTAACCCAACCAGAGATTGGGCAACCACAACACGGCCTGAGGGATGTAGGTGATAATCAGCAGGGAGATGACCAGCGGAATCAGCATCGGTATCGTGGCTTTGACCATGTCGCTAAAGCTAATCTCAGCGACTTCAGTCATGATATAGAGGTTCCAGCCCACAGGCGGCGTCAACAGGCCAATGGTCAAGTTCAAGGTGACAATAACGCCCAGCTGAATCAGATCGATGCCATACATTTGCGCCAACACCACCAGTGTGGGAGCGGCAATCAGAATCGATGACGTGATGCTTAAAAAACACCCCATGAACAGCAGCACGATGTTAATCAATATCAGCACCACCCATTTGGAGGCGCCTACCGAGATTAAAAAACCGCTGATTAAGGCCGGTATCTGCGCCATCGTGATCACCCAGCCAAACAGAGCGGAGGCGGCGACAATAAAGCAGATTTTAGACACCATGGCAAACGCTGTTTTAAGCGTTGCCAGAAGCTGCTTAAAGGTGAAGCGTGTGTAGTAATAATTGAGGCCGATTGAATAAACGCATGCTACCGCGCCGGCTTCGGTAGCGGTGCAGATGCCAGTGACGATGCCCATGATAATAATGGCAGGCGTCAGCATCGGCAAGAGCGACTCCTTGAATGCAACGCCACGCTCCCGCCAACTGGCCTTGGGCCTTGTCGGCATGGCATATTTGCGCGACGCCACCAGCGAGACATAGAGCATCATCGTCACAGCCATAATAATGCCGGGCAGCAAACCGCCGATAAACAGTCTGGCCACCGACACCTCCGCCGCCGTTGCCCAAACAATCATGGTCGCGCTGGGGGGAATAATCGGCCCGATGGTGGAAGAGGCTGCCGTAATGGCCGCGCTGAAGGGAATATCATAACCCTCTTCCCTCATGAACTGCATTTCAATCTTTCCCAGCCCCGCCGTGTCGGCAATGGCGTTGCCCGACATGCCTGCAAACAGCACGCTGGACAGAATGTTCACATGCGCCAGCCCACCCTTAACATGGCCGATAAATGCCAGCGGCAGATTAAAAAGCCGACGGGTGATGCCTGCGGCATTCATAATCTCCGCCGCAAGTATGTACAGGGGCAGCGCCAGAAGGGACTGGCTGCTGATACCGCCGATGATTTTGGTGATCATGCTGCTCAGGCTGATCGTGGGCTCGAGCAAAATATAAACAATCGAGGAACCAAACATAACCACCGCCACGGGAGCGCCGATGACCATCAGTGCCGTGAAGGTCAGCAGCAATGCAATCAGGGACATTAACAAACACCTCTC